>DNJG01000103.1:0-12715 GCA_003489165.1 Nitrospinota bacterium
AAGGATACCGTCACCATTACAGAAATTGACTAAGAATCAGTCTGAGGTTTCAGCTAATGGTAAAAACATCAAAGAACTGTTTTCAGATTTAGAAAAACAATATCCGGGATTGAAAGACAGAATTTATGATGAAAGTGGAAGCCTGAGGAGATTCATCAATGTCTATATAAATGAAGAGGATATAAGGTTTCTCAAGGGTGAAGAGAGTGAAGTAAAAGATGGGGATGATGTGTCCATCATTCCGGCAATAGCAGGTGGAGTATTTTGAAATTGGAGTGAAGTCCATTATGTCATCATTTACAGAAGAACAGATTTATAGATACAGCAGGCATATAATCCTTCCGGAGGTTGGGGGAAAGGGACAGAAGAAACTTTTGGAATCAAGGGTTCTCCTTCTCGGTGTCGGGGGTTTAGGCTCGCCTGCGGCAATGTATCTTGCAGCAGCAGGTATCGGAAATTTGGGGATTATAGATTTTGATGTTGTGGATATGAGCAACCTCCAGAGGCAGATACTGCATGGCGTTGAGGATGTAGGGAGGTCAAAGGCTGAATCTGCAAGGGATACCATAAAATCAATTAATCCAGATGTAAAGGTAACTCTTTATAAGGAAAGACTCTCATCGGAGAATATACACAGGATATTCAAGGATTATGACATCATTGTTGATGGATGTGATAATTTCCCGACAAGATACCTTGTAAATGATGCGTGCATAATGTCAGGGAAGACAAATGTGCATGGGAGTATATTCAGATTTGATGGACAGGTTACTGTATTTAAGCCCAAAGATGGTCCATGCTACAGATGTCTCTATCCGGAGCCTCCACCGGCCGGTCTGGTTCCAAGCTGTCAGGAAGCGGGTGTATTGGGCGTCCTTCCGGGGATTATAGGCACCCTTCAGGCAGTTGAGGTAATAAAACTGATACTCGGGATAGGAAAGCCATTGATAGGCAAGCTCCTCCTCTACAATGCCCTTGATGCAGAGTTCAGGCAGGTCAGATTGAGAAGGGATATTAACTGCCCTGTATGTGGTGACAACCCAACCATAAAGGAACTCATTGATTATGAAGCGTTTTGCGGTATAGCAAGACACTGAAGACAGGGATTAGGATAGGGGTTAGGGATTAGAAATAATGGATAATAAGTCAAAGAAACAAAGGTTGGGGATTTTCCTTACTACAAGTCCTGAGAGTGAGAATACATTTACTGTTATAAAATTAGCCGAGGCAGCGATCTCGTCAGGAAAGGATGTCCAGATATTTTTAATGTGTGATGGGGTATATAACATTAACAATAAGGGCTTTATGTCATTGTTAGATAAAGGTGTATCAATTACACTCTGTGCCCATAATGCCTCAGAGAGGTCTGTTGAAAAAAGAGAGGGTATAAACTTTGGAAGCCAGTATGACCATGCCTATATTGTAAACGAATCGGATAGATTTTTATCATTTACATAAAAACAAAAACTTAAACACACATGGCACAAATGGACGAATTACACAAATTAGAAAAACAGAATAATTTATCCTTTATTCGTGGCATTCGTATATTCGTGTAATATGTGTTCTAAAAGGTTTTAAATATGAAAAAGGTAACAGTAGTTTTACAGAAATCGCCATTTAATACACTTAGAAACTCAGAGGCATTGAGAATGAGCCTCGGTCTTACCCTTGCAAACAATGCAGTGAGTGTAGTTTTTACACAAGATGCGGTATATAGCCTTTTGCCTTCACTTCCAGAGAATATTAAATCCCCTATCTTTGGAAGACATATTGAGATGCTAAATACATTAAAATGTAAGCTCATAGCAGAGAAGGAATCCATGGAAGAAAGGGGAATAAAAGAGGCTAAGTTTAGCGTAGAGGTAAAAAGCAGAGATGAGATTTTTAAACTCCTAAAGGAAAGCAAAGCTGTCATTACATATTAAGAGGTTATTATGGCGAATATATCTACAGCAGAAAAAGCCGATATTCAAGTATTAGATGAGACACTGTTAAAAAAGATAGGCAATACCCCCATTGTAAGAATAAAAAACCTGGCAAAGAAATTTAAGGATGTTGAGATATATGCCAAGCTTGAATGGTACAATGCAGGTGGCTCAATAAAGGCAAGACCCGCACTAAGGATGATTGAGGATGGTGAAAAATCTGGGAGATTAACAAAAGATAAGGTCATACTTGATTCTACATCAGGTAATACAGGTATTGCCTATGCCTTGATAGGGTTGGTAAAAGGATATAAAGTTAAACTGGCAATACCAGCAAATGTATGCAGAGAAAGAAAGAGACTTATGGGTGAGGTTTACAAGGCAGAATTAGTCCTCTCAGACCCAATTGAAGGCTCGGATGGAGCAATAAGGATGGCAAAGAAGATACTAAAAGAAAATCCTGATAAATATTTCATGCCTGACCAGTATAACAATCCATCAAACTGGATGGCACATTTTGATACTACATCAGCAGAAGTATTTAAACAGACGGAAGGGAGAATAACCCACTTTATTGCAGGGATTGGGACAGGCGGAACCGTTATGGGGGCTGGGAGAGGGCTCAAGAGGTTTAACCCAAATACAAAGATATTTGCTGTTGAACCGGCTGAGGCATTACATGGTATAGAAGGCCTTAAACACATGGAGACATCAATTAAACCGGGAATATATGACGAGAGTTTTTTGGATGGAAAGATAAGTGTAAAGACAGAAGATGCCTATAAAATGGTCAGTCTTCTGCAAGAAGAGGAGGGGCTCGGCGTTGGACACTCATCAGGTGCCGCAATGAGAGGTGCACTAGAGCTGGCGGAAAGGATAGGCAAGGGGGTTATAGTTACAGTTTTCCCTGACAGTTGTGAATGCTATGTTACTACAGGTAACTTCCAAAAATATAAGTATTCTAAACCCGGCAAATGAAGATATTACATATATTAAGAGACCCAAATAATAAATATGCAATAGAAGCAATTACATCTCATGGAATTGACAATGAAACTGAATTAATCCTCATGCATGATGCGGTTTATCTAAAAATCAGTTGTGCAGGTGTAAAAACTTTTGCATGTAAAAACGATGTTGATACAAGGGGTATCAAATCAGCATGGGAAACTATAGATTACGATGATATAATAAAAAAGGTTTTTGAATCTGACCTCGTAACATGCTGGTAGACAATACTAAGGAGAAATGTGGAAATGGAGAAGATGAGAGGAGAAATAGGAAAGATTGATAAGGTGCTTGATATAAAAGGGGAGGTGTGCCCCTATACATTTGTCCGTTCAAAGCTGGCACTTGAGGACATGGAATCGGGGCAGGTCCTAAAGGTTATTGTGGACCACGAGCCTGCAACAAAGAATGTCCCCAGAAGTATGGAGAATGAGGGTAATAAGGTAATTGATATAAGTAAGATTAATGATACAGACTGGCAGATAATTGTTAAAAAGGGATAAATATATGACAAAAAAATATGTATCACTGACATTTCCGGAACGGCTTATAAAAGAACCAATAATCTATAGATTGGGCAAAGATTTTGACATAATTCCAAATATTTTCAAGGCAAAGGTAAGCCACACAGAGGGGTGGATAATATTAAAACTGGAAGGTGAAAAGACAGAGATTAAAAAGGCAATAGATTATTTAAAAAATCAAGGGGTTATAGTAGAGGAGGGGGGAGAGGAGATTTTAAAAAAGGAAAAGGGTAAGAAGATAAGTATGGTAAAGATTCATTTAACCTTTCCGGATATGGAAACAAGAAAACCGGTTATCCATGAAATTGGCAAGAAATACAATATAATTACAAATATAAGAAGGGCTGATATGACAGAAAAGACTGGATGGATGGACATGGAGATAATTGGTGAAGATTCTGATATTGATAAGGCAATAGATTACTTAAAAGAAAGAGATATAAAGGTAAACCCCATTGAGGGAGATATAGTAGAATAATTATGAAAATATCAACAAAGGGAGAATATGCCGTAAGGGCAATGCTTGACCTGACAGGACAATCCCACAATTATCCTGTCCCTCTATCCAACATATCAATAAGACAGGGGATCTCACTCCACTACTTAGAACAGCTCTTTGTAAAATTGAGGAGGGCAAGGCTGGTAAACAGTATCCGTGGACCGGGGGGTGGATATGTCCTCGCAAAGAAATCATCTGAGATTACAATAGGCGATATACTGAGGGCTGTCCATGAAGACCTTTCCATATATGAGTGTGCCGATGGAAATAAAAATAAGATACAATGCGATAAGATTGAAAACTGCATTACAAGCATACTATGGCAGAGGCTTGCAAAACATATCTCTGAGGTTCTTGATTCCATAACCATTGACAATCTTTGCAAAGAGAATAAAAACGGGGGGCAGGAAAAGGGTGTGAGACACGCCTTCTCGTTCAGCATTTAAACCTTTTGTTTCACGTGAAACATTTTTGTATTACTGCCAGTCTAAATTTTCTATCAAATATCGGTTTATTTATTTCAATAATTTCTTTAATAGTCCAGTTTCCTTTTTTAAATTCCGCATCTGCACCCTTTAGTTTTGACTCCAAGTCCTCTCCTTTCTGGGTAATAAATAGTCCGTTTGGTTTTAATATCTGAAACGATGCCTTTAATAGGATGTCCATTTCAGCAACTCCTTTTGATAAGACCACATCATAACACCCTCTATATTTCTCTGCCATATCCTCAATCCGCTTTGCTATACATTCAATATCAGTTAAATTAATTTGCCTGCTTATATGCTTTAAAAATGCCACCTTTTTCCTTGAACTATCTAACAATGTAAAGGAAATATCGGGATAGACTATCTTTAAGGGGATCCCTGGTATGCCTGCACCTGTTCCTATATCAAGTATATTTTTAGTTTCTTTATGATTGAATCCGTATGCAAAGGTAAGGGATTCAAAAAAGAGCCTTATAATTATTGACTTATCATTTCTTATGGCTGTAAGGTTTATCTTTTTATTCCACTTTTTAAGCTCTGAGAGATATATGAGAAATCTTTCTGTCTGGTTATCTATTAATTGAAACCCCAATTCAAGACATCCATTTTTAAGAAAATCTCTTAGGTTTTCCATTCTCAAAAATCCCTGTCTGTAGATTTAGGGGTAACTTTTCTTTTAAGCTGTTCCAAGTATACCACCAATATTGATATGGCTGAAGGTGTAACGCCTGATATCCTTGAAGCTTGACCAATAGATAGAGGTTTAATCTTGGATAGTTTTTCCTTTACTTCTGAGGATAATCCCGGGATATTCTTAAAATCTATCCCTTCGGGTATCCTTTTTTCCTCCAATCTCTTAAACCTGCCTATTTTTTCAATCTCCCTATTTATATAGCCCTCATATTTTACCTGTATCTCAGCCTGTTCTATTATATCTGGATTTAAAAACTGTGATTCGGGGATAATTTCCAATCGAACCAATTCGGTGTATTTTATCTCAGGTCTCCGTAGTAGTTCTAATAATGTTACAGGTTCATTGAGGATATTTGTTCCCATGCTCTCCAAAATTTTGTTTATATATGTATTTGGTTTTAGTATTGTCTTGTTCAATCTATCAATCTCCCTTTTTATCCTTTCTCTTTTATTAATAAACCTTACAAATTCTTCCTCGCTTACGAGCCCAACCCTATATCCTTTTTCTTTTAATCTTAAATCTGCATTATCCTGTCTCAAAACCAGACGATATTCTGCCCTTGAGGTAAACATACGATAAGGCTCCTCTGTCCCCTTAGTAACCAGGTCATCTATAAGGACACCTATATATGCCTCTGACCTATCAAGTATCAATGGCTCCTTACCATGAATTGAAAGCCCTGCATTTATGCCTGCCATTAAACCCTGTGCTGCCGCCTCTTCATATCCAGATGTCCCGTTAATCTGTCCTGCAAAATAGAGATTCTTTACCAATTTTGTCTCCAGTGTCGGCATTAGCTGGGTCGGCGGGATGAAATCATATTCAATTGCATAGCCGGGCCTCATAATCTCCACCTTTTCAAGCCCCTTGATTGTCCTCAAGAATTTTAGCTGGACATCAACAGGTAGGCTAGTTGAAACACCATTTGCATAATATTCAGTTGTCTCGTACCCCTCTGGCTCAAGAAATACCTGATGCCTGTCCTTTTCGGGGAATCTTTTTACCTTATCTTCTATTGACGGGCAATATCTCGGCCCAATCCCTTTTATAACCCCGCAAAACAATGGAGACCTATCCAGATTCTCTATGATTATTCTATGGGTATCTGTATTTGTATATGTAAGGTAACATGGAATCTGTCTTTGGGTAATTTTTTCTGTTGAGTATGAGAAGGGGCTGGGTTCATCATCCCCGTTTTGTCTGGTAAGTCCTGAAAAATCAATTGTCTTTGCATCAAGCCTTGGCGGTGTGCCTGTCTTTAATCTTCCAATCTCAAATCCAAGTTCTCTTAAATTATCAGGTAATCTCTCTGCAGGAAATTCACCTGCCCTTCCGGCGGGAAAATTTATTAAACCGATATGAATAAGCCCTTTCAAAAATGTCCCTGTAGTTAATATCACTCCCTTTGCCCTATATGAAATACCTGTATTTGTCTTAACACCAGCCGCCCTTCCATCTTCAATTAGTAATCCTTCTACAATGCCTTGTTTTATATCAAGCCTCTTCTCTCTTTCCAGTGTTGCCTTCATCTCCAATCTGTACAATTGCTTGTCTGCCTGTGCCCTGTATGCCTGAACTGCATGTCCTTTGCTTGTATTTAGGACGCGGAACTGGATCCCTGTCTTGTCTATACATTTAGCCATCTCACCGCCTAATGCATCAATCTCTCGAACAAGATGCCCCTTAGCAACCCCCCCGATTGCAGGATTACATGACATGAGGGCGATATTATCAAGATTCATTGTAATGATTAATGTCTCACAACCCATTCGGCTTGCCGCTAAGGCGGCCTCACAGCCGGCATGTCCTGCACCAACCACAATTACATCATATTCTTTCAGATAGCTATACATAAATAATCTAAAGAAAAAAGATTTGAATTTGTGTTTAGGTAAGTATAAAAAAGTATTTATACAATGTCAACCTGTTTGCTAATTATATATAAATCAAGATGTTATATTAACAACCATTGATAATTTTTGATTGCTTTTTGTTTGTTATTATTATAATATAATTTTATTTTCTCTTTTTAGGAAATTTAAAATGAAATTACTATGGAATAAGTGTAAAGAAGAACTTAAAAATAGGGTAAACAAGAGCAATTATGAAATCTGGCTTGACCCTATGTCCTTTGTCTCAGCTGACGAGAAATTTATCACTATCTCTGTTCCAAATAATTATTATATAGACAGAATAAATAAGGATTATTTGAAATTGCTTGAAGAAATAGTCAGAGATATTTTAAAAAAAGATTTTGGTATAAATCTAATTTCAAACGGTGAGGAGGGAGAAGTCACAGCACAGGATAGTTTTATTAAAAAAGAAAAGAAAGAAAGGGTGGTAAGCACAACTCTTGTTACAGGGTTAAATCAAAAATATACATTTGATAATTTTATTGTCGGTAATTGCAATCAATTTGCCCATGCGGCAGCAAAGGCAGTTGCTGAAAACAGTATTACCTACAATCCATTATTTATTTATGGCGATGTCGGTCTTGGAAAAACCCATCTCATGCATGCAACCGGAAATTTTATACGCAACAATAGCAAGAAGAGGGTGCTTTATGTAACATCTGAGGTTTTTGTCAACGACATGATAACATCAATTCAACATAGTAAAATGACCTCTTTTAGGGAAAAGTATAGAAGGCTTGATGTCCTTTTTGTTGATGATGTTCATTTTATTGCCGGAAAAGAGCAATCTCAAGAGGAATTTTTTCATACATTTAATACACTATTTGAATCACATAAACAGATTGTTTTATCAAGTGACAAGTATCCTCGGGAAATACCGAGACTGGTTGAGAGATTAAAATCAAGATTTGAATGGGGACTTATAGCAGATATACAGCCGCCTGAACTGGAAACAAGGATAGCAATACTGAAAAGAAAGGCAGAAGAGGGAGGAATAAATCTTCCACAGGATATTGCTGAATTTATAGCAACCAGGGTTAAATCAAATATAAGGGAGTTAGAGGGGTGCCTTTCAAGGATTATTGCTGTCTCTTCTCTCAAGGGAAAAGAGATGTCTCTTCAATTGGCTGAGGATTCCTTTAGAGATATATTCAAGGCGAGGGAAAAGGCAATCAGTACAAATGACATACAGAGGTCAGTTGCTGAATATTTTAATGTTAGAATAACTGATCTAAGATCAAAAAAGAGGGAAAGAAATATTTCACTTCCGAGACAGGTTGCAATGTACTTATGTAAAGAATTAACAAACCTATCTCTTGAAGATATAGGAAAGAGTTTTGGAGGGAAGGATCACTCAACAGTTATCCACGCACAAAAAAAAATAGAAAAAATTTGTAAGGAAAATAATGAAATATCAACAGCAATTAAGCAGATTAAGAAATCACTGGAATTGTAAATAAGAGGTTAGTTCACTGTTAGTATCTTGTTTAAAAGAAGGAAATAAAAGTTTTTAAAAATATATTTCTTGATAAGATTATTTTTCATTAACAAAATTTTATACTCTAACAATTTGTTTTATAAAAAGGAAAATGACTTACTAACAAAAATACAAACACTACTAACTACTACTATATTTATTTAAGGAGATAATAATGGTAAAGAATGTATATGATGCGACTAAAATAAAAATCCTTGAAGGATTAGATGCTGTGAGAAAGAGACCTGCTATGTATATTGGAGATACCTCTACATATGGTCTGCATCATCTTGTATATGAGGTTGTTGATAACAGTGTTGACGAGGCAATGGCAGGATATGGAAAAAAAATAGATGTGATTATACATATTGACAACAGTGTTACTGTAGTAGACGAAGGGAGGGGAATTCCTGTTGATATACATAAAGAGGTAAATAAACCTGCCGTAGAAGTGGTACTAACCACTTTACATGCCGGCGGTAAGTTTGATAATGAGAGTTATAAGGTATCAGGAGGTCTGCATGGTGTTGGTGTCTCTGTCGTAAATGCCCTCTCAAAGAAACTTGAGGTAGAGATAAGAAGAGATGGAAAGGTATACACACAAACCTATGAGAAAGGTAAACCAATTACAGAACTAAAGGTTATTGGAAAGACGGCGGCGAGTGGCACAAAGATTAAATTCAAGCCAGATGATGAGATATTCGAGGTAAATAATTTTAGTTTTGATATCTTGTCCCAGAGACTAAGGGAGATGGCATTTTTGAATAAGGGGCTGAAGATAAATATTATAGATGAAAGAAACAACAAGAGTCACGAATTTTACTATGAGGGTGGAATTGTCTCCTTCATTGAATACCTGAATAGAAATAAGACACCGCTCTTTAAGGAACCCGTATATATTTATAAAGAGAGGGACAGCACATCAATAGAGGTATCCCTGCAGTATAATGACGGCTATAATGAGGAGGTATTTTCCTTTGCAAATAATATAAACACCAGAGAGGGCGGAACGCATCTCATCGGTTTTCGGTCTGCACTTACAAGAACTATAAATAGCTATGCCTCATCAAAGGCAATGCTAAAAGGGGATGTCAGTATAACAGGGGAAGATGTAAGGGAGGGACTGACTGCTGTATTGAGTGTCAAGATACCGCAGCCGCAGTTTGAGGGACAGACAAAGGCAAAGCTTGGTAATAGTGAAGTAAAGGGGATGGTAGAGACCTTAGTAAATGAAAAGTTGATAGAGTTCTTTGAGGAGAAACCTTCTATTGCAAAGCTGATTGTCCAAAAGGCAATAAATGCCTCACAGGCAAGAGAGGCGGCAAGAAAGGCAAGGGAATTGACAAGAAGAAAAGGTGCCCTTGATTCCGGTTCACTGCCGGGAAAATTGGCAGACTGTTCTGAAAGGGACCCTGCCCATTGTGAAATATATGTTGTTGAGGGTGATTCTGCAGGCGGCTCTGCAAAACAGGGGAGAGACAGAAAGTATCAGGCAATACTCCCTTTAAAAGGGAAGATTTTGAATGTGGAAAAGGCAAGGTTTGATAAGATGTTAAGCAATGAAGAAATAAAAACACTCATAACAGCACTTGGAACAGGAATCGGGACAGAGGATTTTAATATAGATAAGACCCGATATCATAAGATAATAATAATGACAGATGCAGATGTAGATGGTGCTCATATAAGAACCCTTCTGTTGACATTTTTTTACAGACAGATGACCCAGATAATAGAGAAAGGGTATCTATATATTGCCCAGCCGCCGCTCTACAGGGTTGCCAAGGGTAAAATGGAGAGGTATATAAAAGATGAAAAGGAGCTGAATAATTATCTTCTTGAATTGGGTGTAGAAGGCAGAACACTGAAGATAGGGGCTAAGACATACAGCGGGAAAAACTTTACCTCTGTCCTAAAGAAATTTATGGAGTATAGTGACCTCTTAGAAAGCATAAAAAGAAAGGGCTACCTGGAAGAAGTTGTTAATTTTCTCCTAAGGGAGGGGATAAAAGAAAAGGACTTCTTTATTGAGAAAGAGGCGGTTGAATTGTTGACAAAGGGATTGAAAAAGGAAAAGATAGATTTTGAAATTGTTCAGGATGAGGAACATGGTGTTTATGGTATTGAGTGGTTTGATAAGAGAGTTGGTACCAAGAGAAAGATAAATCGGGATTTGATATCTATGGCAGAATATCAGGAACTGCTTGAGTTATACCAGAACATTGGAGATATCTATAATCCGCCATTTAAAGTAATTCTTGAAAAAGATGAGAGGATATTTGATGGTATAAGCACACTGATTGAATATATAACCTCAGAAGGCAAAGAGGGTATAAATCTTCAGAGGTATAAGGGATTAGGAGAGATGAACCCTGATCAGTTGTGGGCTACCACAATGAACCCCGAGACCCGGACACTCCTTCAGGTAAGGATAGAAGATGTGGTAGAGGCAGACGATATATTTACTGTCCTGATGGGAGATCAGGTTGAGCCGAGGAGGGAATTTATACAGACCCACGCCCTTGAGGTAAGAAATTTAGATATATAATAAATTTTGGAACGCAGATAAACGCAGATTTTAATGATTATACAGATTCCAAAAATCAAACACTAAATAACAAACAAATTTCAATTACCAAATACAAAACTAATTGTAATTTTAGTTATTGGTTATTTAGATATTATTTGGAATTTGTGATTTGGAATTTATACTTTTTGAGGAGATTATGCAGACAGTTGAACAAAAGATTCCGGTAAACATTGAAGATGAGATGAAAGGGGCATATCTTGATTATGCCATGAGCGTAATTATAGGAAGGGCACTTCCCGATGTAAGGGACGGGCTTAAGCCTGTCCACCGCAGGGTTCTTTATGCCATGTATGACATGGGAAATGTCTGGAATAAGCCTTATAAAAAATCTGCAAGGGTTGTTGGTGATGTAATAGGTAAATATCACCCTCACGGAGATGTGGCTGTTTATGACACGATAGTAAGAATGGCTCAGGACTTCTCCATGCGTTATACCTTGGTGGATGGTCAGGGAAATTTTGGCTCTGTTGATGGTGATGCTGCGGCAGCAATGCGTTACACAGAAATCAGGATGTCTCAGCTTACACAGGAGCTTCTTGAAGACCTGGAAAAGGATACTGTTGCGTTTGGACCTAACTATGATGATTCTCTTAAAGAACCTTTAGTTCTGCCTGCAAAAATTCCAAATCTTCTCATAAATGGCTCTGCAGGAATTGCGGTTGGAATGGCTACAAATATACCACCGCATAATCTTGGAGAAATCGTGGATGGGACAATGGCTATGATTGATAAGCCGGATATAAGTGTAAAAGAATTGATGAAGTATATACCAGGACCAGATTTTCCTACTGCCGGTTTTATTCATGGGAGGGATGGCATTAAATCAGCGTATGAGAGCGGCAGAGGGATTATACAGATGAGGGCGAGGTCCCTTATTGAAAAGGGGAAGAAAGGGGACAGGGAAAGCATAATTATAACAGAGCTGCCATATCAGGTTAATAAGGCGAAATTGCTTGAAAAAATAGCAGAGCTTGTAAGGGATAAAAAGATTGAGGGAATATCAGACTTAAGGGATGAATCGGACAGAGAAGGGATGAGGGTTGTAATTGAGTTGAAAAAAGGTGAGCCTGCTCAGGTGATTTTAAATCATCTATATAAGCATACCCAGATGCAGGATACCTTCGGGGTGATTATGATATCCATCGTTAATAATCAGCCCCGCATTTTAAGCTTAAAAGAGATACTCTTTTACTTTATCCAGTACAGGCGTGAAGTAGTAACAAAGAGGACAGAATTTGAATTAAAAAAGGCGAATGAAAGGGCGCATATACTTGAAGGCTTAAAAATCGCCTTAGAAGATATAGACATGGTTATCCAATTAATAAAAAAATCAAAGACACCTCAGGAGGCAAGGGAAGGGTTGATGTCCAAATTTAAACTTGATGAACTGCAGGCAAATGCAATTCTTGATATGAAGCTGCAGAGACTGACAGGTTTGGAAAGACAGAAGATAATAGATGAATTAAAGGAGCTGAAAGAGATAATAAAAAAACTAACCTTTATCTTAGACCACGAAGAAGAAAAGCTGAAGATAATCAAGGAAGAGTTAAAAGAGATAAAAAATAAATACAGCGATAAGAGAAGGACCGAGATAATA
>DNJG01000103.1:12782-19640 GCA_003489165.1 Nitrospinota bacterium
TGGCTTAAGGTTCACGAGATACCCCAGGCTGGAAGGGCTGCAAAGGGTAAGGCTATTGTAAACCTCCTTCAGCTTCAGGAAGGTGAGAGGGTTACAGCCATGCTCGCCGTTAAGGAATTTGCCGAGGGGAGATTCCTTGTAATGGCTACTGAAAAAGGGGTCATAAATAAAACTCCCCTAACCGGTTTCAGTAATCCAAGGACGGGTGGAATCATTGCAATAACTCTTGACGAAGGGGACCAGCTTATAGCAGTCAGACAGACCGATGGAAATAAAAATATCTTCCTTGGAACGAGGAAAGGACAGGCAATACAGTTTAAGGAGGATGATGTCAGGATAATCAACAGGGGAGGAAGGGGTGTAAAGGGGATTGAACTGGAAAAGGATGATTCAGTGGTTGGAATGGAGATTATCGTACCGAATTCCACAATACTCACCGTTTCAGAAAGGGGTTATGGAAAGAGGACGCCGATAGAGGAATACAGGATCCAGAGCAGAGGGGGTAAGGGGATTATAAATATAAAAATCTCAGAAAGAAATGGAGAAGTAATAGGAATAAGACAAGTGCTTGAAGAAGACGAACTTATGATAGTCTCATCAGATGGCACCCTTATAAGGCTCAAGGTGAAAGGGATTTCGGTAATAGGAAGGAATACACAGGGTGTAAGATTGATAGACCTTAGAGAAGGAGACAGGGTGGTAGGTATAGCAAAGCTTGAGGAAAAAGAAGAGGAATGAAAAGAGTTAGGAGTCAGGAGTCAGGAGTCAGGAGTCAGAATAAAACCTTCTGGCTTCTGACTTCTGTATTCTGTATTCTGCTTTTTGCCTGTGATGACGCCCCCAAAAAACTCTTTAGTGAAGCAGAGAGAGACTTGCTTGATAGCAGATATGAGAAGGCGGCAGATAAATATAATAAGATACTTGAAAAGTATCCCCACAGCGGATATTCAGATGACGCCCTTTTTAAATTGGGCGAAACCTACTTTTTAAATCTAAACAATATACAGATTGCCCTTGGATACTTCTCGAAACTGATAAATAAAGGGGAAAAAAATAAAATCAGCTTTAAATCGCAGGAGTATGTAGCCTTGATTTATGACGAATATCTTAAAGACCATGAACGCGCAATTGTAGAATATAATAAGCTGATTAACAATTTTAAGAGATGGGTAGATATAGATGTTAATCAATATAAAATTGCAATGTGCTATTTTAAAAAAGGTGATTATGAACAGGCAATAGCAGAATTCAAAGATTTTTTAGAAAAAAATTATGAAAGCAAACTCTATCCTGAAGCAATGTACTATTCTGCAAACTGTTATTATTTTCTCGGAAGATACAAGGAGGCGATTACTGGTTTTAAGAGGCTCATAGAAAAGTACCACAGCGGCAGGTATGTTGCCGATGCAAAGTATGGAATCGGGATGTGTCTTGAGGAGCAGGATAAATTGCAGGAGGCACTCTCTGTTTACAGGGAGGTTAAGGATGTATATGTAAATAAAGAGATGCTTGAGAAAAAAATAGAGAGTGTAGAAAAAAGGTTGAAGGAACGTGGGAGATAAGATAAAATTTAAAATTTACCGAGAGAGAATTTATATTTGATTTAAAATTATGTTAGATTTACGCTTACTTAGAGAAGATATTCAAAAAATTACAGAAGGACTAAAAAAAAGGGGTCAGGATATAAAACTGACCGAGATCCTGAAATTAGATGAAGAGATAAGAAGGCTTTTAAAAGAGGCAGAAGGGTTTAAATATAAAAGAAATGTAGTATCAGATAAGATTGGCGAACTTAAAAAAAAGGGGGTTGATGCAGAGAAAGAGACGCTTGAAATGAGGAATGTGTCTCAGAGGATAAAAGAGCTTGATGGAAAAATAAAAGAACTCTCCGAAGATATAAATAACAGGCTTTTGAATATCCCCAATATACCCCATATCTCAGTTCCTGTTGGAAGGTCATCAGGGGATAATGTAGAGATAAAAAAATGGGGAAACCCCCGTAAATTTAATTTTCCAGTAGAATCTCACACAGAATTGGGAGATGTTCTTGGGATACTTGATTTTCAACGTGCATCAAAAATTACAGGCGCAGGATTTGTTTTATATAAGGGAATAGGGGCGAGATTAGAGAGGGCATTAATAAATTTCATGTTAAACCTTCATGTGAAGGAACATGGGTATCTGGAGATTTCACCGCCGTTTATGGTAAATAGAGAGAGCGCCACAACAACAGGGAATCTTCCTAAATTTGAGGAAGACCTCTTTAAGGTAGATGATGGGAAATATTTTTTGATACCTACTGCAGAAGTTCCTGTTACCAATATGCATAGGGATGAGGTAATTCCGGAGGAGATGCTTCCTCTGAATTATGTTGCATACACCCCCTGTTTCAGAAAAGAAGCAGGCTCATGGGGGCAGGATACACGGGGGCTGATAAGGCAGCATCAATTTGATAAAGTAGAACTGGTAAAGTTTGTTAAACCAGATGAGTCGTATAAAGAATTAGAGATACTTCTTACTCATGCAGAGGAGGTGCTTAAGAGATTAGAACTTCCATATAGGGTTATAACTCTCTGCACAGGAGATATGGGATTTTCATCTGCGAAGAGTTATGATATAGAGGTATGGATACCATCACAGGGGAAATACAGGGAGATATCCACCTGCAGCAATTTTGAAGATTTTCAGGCACGAAGAGGAAATATCAGATATAAACCGAAAGAGGGTGGAAAGCCTCAGTTTCTGCATACATTAAATGGCTCAGGCCTTGCGATAGGCAGGACAATGGTTGCAATTCTTGAGAATTATCAGCAGGAGGATGGGAGTGTAATTATTCCAGAAGTGTTAAGATCGTATATGGATGGAATAGAAAAGATAGTTAAGAGTTGAGAGTTATAAGTTGTAGGTCAATAGTTATCAGTTAGTATTTTCGGAGGGGTGGCCGAGTGGTTTAAGGCACCGGTCTTGAAAACCGGAGGACGAAAGTCCCGTGAGTTCGAATCTCACCTCCTCCGCCAAAGAAACAGTAATAAGTAAGCAGTAGGCAGTAAGCAGAAAGCAAAAAATAACAGATAGTTTTCTACCTACTCCTTAGTGCTTACTGTTTACTGTAATTATGGAGAGGTGGCCGAGCGGCCGAAGGCAACCGCCTGCTAAGCGGTTGTGGGGCTAAAACTCCACCGAGGGTTCGAATCCCTCCCTCTCCGCCATTAAAAGCAGTAGATAGTGAATAGTGGTTAGTGATTAGCATTAAAGATTCTTAACTGAGAACTATTCACTAATCACTGTTCACTGTAGTATAGGCGCCCATAGCTCAGTTGGATAGAGCAGCGGAATGCGAGTCCGCAGGTCGGAGGTTCAAATCCTCTTGGGCGCACCATAAAGACAACTAATAACCGATGACTTATAATAGATAACTAATAAATTTTTTGTCATAAGTTATGAGTTATCGGTTATTTGTTGGTTTATTGGAGAGGTACCGAAGCGGTTATAACGGGCCCGACTCGAAATCGGGTTGGCTTAACAGCCACGTGGGTTCGAATCCCACCCTCTCCGCCAAAGAAGATTTAGGATTTACGAATTACGATTTTAGATTTAAAAATCCTAAATCAAAAATCATAAATCGTAAGTTTGACGGGGAGAGGTGGCCGAGTGGTTGAAGGCGCACGCTTGGAAAGCGTGTTTAGGGAAACCTAACGTGGGTTCGAATCCCACCCTCTCCGCCAAGTATTAATTTGAAATTTCAAATTTCAAATTTGAGATTACAAAGAGTGCCATTATCGGGTCCTGTGCAACAGTGACCTGTGAACCCCGTCAGATCCGGAAGGAAGCAGCGGTAAGCAGAATCCACTGTGTGCCATAGGGGTGCCTGATAATGGCATGTAATAAATTTATGTCATATCAAGTTTCAGCAAGAAAGTGGAGGCCCCAGAACTTTAGTGAAGTCATAGGTCAGGGGCATATCGTCCAGACCCTTAAAAATGCCTTATTGAATAAGAGGATAGGGCATGCCTATCTCTTCTCAGGCACAAGGGGGGTGGGGAAGACTACAATGGCAAGGATATTTGCCAAGGCATTAAACTGCGTCAAGGGACCGACCCCAGAGCCCTGTAATGAATGCGAGATGTGCAGGGACATAACAGGCGGGTATTGTCCTGATGTAGTAGAAATAGATGGTGCATCAAATACCGGTGTTGATGATGTAAGAGAGTTGAGGGAAAATGTAAAATACGCCTCATCAAAAGGCAAATACAAGGTATATATAGTAGATGAAGTTCACATGTTGTCAAAACCCGCCTTCAACGCATTTCTAAAGACATTGGAAGAGCCTCCTGCCCATATAATATTTATCTTTGCAACTACTGAACCCAATAAAATACCCGAGACAGTAATATCAAGATGCCAGTATTTTGAGTTTAAGAGAATTTCCATTAATGATGTTGTAGAACAACTGATGCTGATTACCAAGAAAGAGGGTATAAATGTTTCAAGGGATATGTTGACTTTGATTGCAAAGAGCGCTGAAGGAAGCATGAGGGATGCCCTTGTGGCAATGGATCAGATACTCTCATTCAGCGGGGACACTATAAGAGAGGAGGATGTTAAGATAATCCTTGGTTTTGTAGGTCGGGAAGTTCTAAGCTCATTTATGAACAGTATCATACAAAAGGATATCCAGAATATCTTAAAATTGGTAAAGGAACTGACTATAAATGGCACTGATTTAAGAATCTTTTGTAAAGAGTTTTTGGAATATATAAGGAATCTGATGGTAATTAAAGTATCTGCCAACCCTGCAAGCCTAATTGATCTTTCTACTGTTGATATTGAGCACTTTAAGTCAGAAGCTGAAAAAATAAGCATGGAGGAGCTTCAGCAGATGTTTAATATAATCTTGAAAACCGAGGCAGATTTAAGATATGCGTCACAACCCCCGCTGATTATTGAGATGGCATTAATCAAGATGACACAGGTTGGAAAAATTATGACAGTTGATGAAATTTTAAAACGGCTTGAAAATCTTGGACAAAAGACAGAAGATAAAAGACAGAAAACAGAGAACAGAGAGCAGAAAGCAGAAAGTAGAGCTACCGCACCTGTTGAAGAAAAAGATATTTCAAGGTTATGGGAAAGAATTAAAGAGTTAGTTAGTGCAAAAAAACCATCTTTAGGCGGCATACTTGAAGATATTAAACTATCAAATATAAAAGGGGATGAGATAATATTAAATTTTAAAGAGAAGGCATCAGAATCTTTTCATCGCAAGACAATAGAGTTGAATCAGAATGTAATAAGGGATACAATCAAAGAGGTGATTGGGAGAGAGGTAAAGATTATACTTGAAGCCTCTTCTAAGGGAGAATCGTCTAAGAGGTCTTTAAGCGGAAATGACATTGAAAAATGGAAGAGGGAAAAAATTCAGGAGGTAATTGATATTATTCCTGGTGTAGTTATCCAGGAGGTTGGCGGAGACCCTGAGCATGTTTCAGGGTAAAAAGGGGGTTGGCATGACAAATATTGGCAATATAATGAAACAGGCACAGAAGGTTCAGGAGAGGATTGCGGAGGTGCAGAGAGACCTAATCAATAAGAAGGTTGAAGCGTCTTCAGGCGGTGGGATGGTAACAGTTACAGCCAATGGCAGGCAGGAGATTTTATCAATAAAGATAGACCCCTCAGTTGTAAGTATGCAGGATGTGGAAATGCTTGAAGATTTGGTATTGGCAGCCGTCAATGAGGCATTGAGAAAATCACAAGAGATTATAACTGAGGAGATGTCAAAAGTAACCGGGGGGCTGAAGATACCGGGGTTGATGTGAACCTATAAAATTTTGCCACAGATTTTCACAGACTTTAAAAGTATTTAGACAGGATTAACAAGATAATCAGGATTAAATAAAGGTAACTTTTTTTCTTTTTCTGGTAATCCTGTATATCCTGTCTTATTTTAGATTTTTATTTTCTGTGTTTTTCTGTGTTCATCTGTGGCTAATTAGTTTTTTCTTTATGAAGGGTCCGGAATCTCTTTTTAAATTAATAGAGGAGTTGAGAAAACTTCCCGGTGTAGGGAGAAAAACTGCCGAGAGGCTTGCATTTTATATTCTAAAATCACAAAGGCATGAAGCAGATGCACTTGTAAAGGCGATATTAGAGTTAAAAGAGAAGGTTAGGCTTTGTTCAGTCTGCAATAGTATCACAGAAGTTGACCCATGTAATATCTGCAGTGATATGAACAGGGAAAAGAATCTGTTATGTGTGGTGGAAGAACCGCATGATGTGTTTGCTATAGAAAAGACAAGGGAATTTAAGGGCAGCTATCATGTCCTCATGGGTGTCCTTTCGCCATTGGATGGCATTGGCCCCTCTGACCTGAAAATTGAAGAATTGTTAAGTAGAGTCAGAGAGAATGGAATCAGGGAGGTTATTCTGGCAACAAATCCGAATCTTGAAGGAGAAGCGACAGCTATGTATATAGCAAAGGTTCTCAAGCCCTTTGGTATGAAGGTTACAAGAATAGCAAGAGGACTTCCTGTTGGGGGGGATTTGGAATATGCCGATGAAGTAACCTTAACAAAATCTATTGAGGGGAGACAGGAGATGTAAAAAATATTGAAAATTGACTATTGAAGATTGACAAGTAGAATATTAAATATTCAATATTCAATCGTCAATCCGCAGGGGGATTATATGACAACCAAAGAAGCAAAGCTGCCTATAGTTAATGGGGCAGGTTTTTATGAAATAAGGATGGAGAGCATAGGCGGACTGGGTGCTAATCTGGCAGGGAAAATTCTTGCAGAGGCAGGTGTCTTGAATATGGGTTTCAACGGCTCCAATTTCTCAAGCTATGGCTCAGAG
>DNJG01000017.1 GCA_003489165.1 Nitrospinota bacterium
CCTGAATAGAAATCTATATTTGGAAATATCTTTTTATGTGCAAGTTTTTCATGGACAACCTTCTCAACCTCTTCAGCAATCTCAATAATTTTCATATTTTTTGAATTCTTGAATAATTGATGGGCAAATGACTGGAGTATTGTTGACCTCGGGTCTTTTGTCTTGTAAATCCTGTGTCCAACACCCATTATCTTATCTTTTTTCTCAAGCTTCTTTTCTATATAAGGCCTTACATTCTCCTTCGTTCCTATTTCATTAAGCATGTGTATGACCTCTTCATTTGCCCCGCCGTGGAGGGGACCACTCAATGTCCCTATGGCAGATGCCACAATTGTATAAGGGTCAGCGAGTGTAGAGCCTACCACCCTTGCACTGAATGTTGAGGCATTCATTGTGTGGTCTGCATGGAGAATAAGCATCACATCAAGTATCTTTTCTGTAAGAGAGTCGGGTATCTTCTCAAAGAGCATATAATAGAAATTTGCAGCAAAGGAGAGGTCATTATTTGGCTGTATCGGTGCATCGCCATGTCTCAGCCTGTGGCATGAAGCCACTATAGTCGGAAGTTTTGCAATCAGTCTTACGACTGACCAGTAGCGGACATCCTCAGATAGGACATTTCGGGCAGGGTAATACATACCCATTGCAGAGGTTATGGACTGAAGGTACTCCATAGGATGTCCATTTTCTGGCAGAAATTCCATCACTCTTAAAATCTTTAATTTCAGCCTGCTGTGAAATGTAATATCGTTTTTAAATTCTTTAAGTTCTTCACCTGTCGGCAGCCTGCCGAAAATGAGGAGGTAACTAACCTCTAAAAAATTACTCTTTTCTGCAAGAACCTCTGCAAGAATGCCCCGATACTCAAGTATCCCCTTTTCACCGTCAATAAAACTGATTGATGATTCTGCTGCTGGAATTCCAGCCAGCCCGGGCACTACCTCCA
This sequence comes from Nitrospinota bacterium, assembly GCA_003489165.1. Taxonomy (GTDB): domain Bacteria; phylum Nitrospinota; class Nitrospinia; order UBA9942; family UBA9942; genus UBA9942. Next base: position 947 of record DNJG01000017.1, read on the forward strand.
TCTCTTTTTCTTCCATAATACACCTCCTGTATTTAAAGATTTATGGAGATAATATAACAAACTGTATTGGCAATTCAAGATAGAAGTGCTGAAATACTGAAGGACAAAAAAACTGATTAATCCGCAGATTACACAGATTTTAAAAAAACAGTTTGTTTTAATCTGCGGTAATCTGCGAAATCTGTGGATATTAATTTTTATGTATAGGTGTGAGGGTTACAGCTTTACCATCTTTGCGTAGATGATATTCGGCATTGAACGGATCTTTTGGAGTGTTTTATCAGGGATTGGGGAATCTATATTCACTATGGATACTGCATTTCCTTTTGGTTTATTTCTTCCCAACTGCATACCTGCTATATTCACTTTGTCATCACCGAGGATTGTTCCAATTTTTCCAATTACTCCCGGTGCATCTATATTTGAGAATATGAGCATATTGCCTGACGGAGATGCCTCTACCCAGTATTCGTCAATTCTAACAATCCTTGGATCATTTTTTCCAAAGACCGTTCCTTCAATCAATTTCTCCTGTTTTTCTGTCTTTACAGTAACGCTTATCAGACTTGCAAAATCGTGTGCCTCACTTGTTGTGGTTTCAGCAACCTCAATTCCCCTCTCCTTTGCAATGAAAGATGCATTAACCATATTGACCCCTTCGCCGACAAAGGACTGAAGGAAGCCCTTTACAATTGAGATGGTAATAGGCTTTACACCAAGATTTACAATATCACCGCTGTATTTTATTGTTATCCCCTTTACACCGCCCTCTATTAGCTGGGCATGAAGGCTTCCCATTTTTTCACCGAGGGTAAGATATGGCTGTATCTTTGATAAAAGTTCAGCGCTCATAGACGGGACATTTACAGCATTTCTTATCTGTCCTTTTTTAAAAAAGTCCACAATCTGCTCTGCCACATCTATGGCGACATTAAGCTGAGCTTCATCAGTGGATGCGCCAAGGTGGGGTGTGCATATAACCTCATCAAGCTCAAGGAGAGGATTGTCGGGCTGAACAGGTTCTTTCTCAAATACATCCAGTGCCGCACCTGAAACAATTTTATCCTTTATAGCATTGTATAATGCCTTTTCATCAATGATTCCGCCTCTTGCACAGTTTATAATCCTTACACCCTTTTTCATTATGGCAAATTCCTTCTCACCTATGAGGTAAGTTGTCTCTGATGTCTTTGGTGTGTGGACGGAGATGAAATCAGCTCGTTTAAAAATATCCTGCAATTCAACCAGCTCAACACCCAGATTTTGTGCCCTTTCTTTTGAAATGAACGGGTCATAGGCAATTACATTCATTGATAGACCTTTTGCCCTGCTTGCGACAATACTACCTATTCTACCAAGCCCTATTACTCCGAGTGTTTTATTATATATCTCTACACCCATGAAACCCTTCTCCCACTTTTTCCCTTTTACGGATGCACTTGCCTGAGGAATCTTTCTTGCTAAAGATAGCATCATTGCTATGGCATGTTCGGCAGTTGTGATTATATTCCCCTCAGGTGTATTCATTACTACTATACCCTTCTTGCTTGCGGCATCAACATCCACATTGTCAACGCCGATTCCAGCCCTCCCGATTACCTTGAGATTTTTGGCGGCATTTATTACATCGGCAGTTACCTTTGTCCCGCTTCTTACTATAAGCCCGTCATATTTGGGAATCTCTGAGATAATCTGCTCTTTTGTAAGCCCTGTCTTTACATCAACAACAAGACCCCCTGCTTTTTTTAATATTTCTAAACCTTTTTCCGATAATTTATCACTGACCAGTACTTTCATCAGTATCCCTCCAGCAGTATTTCCTGTGCTGCCGCAACACCTTTACCAATCTCCATCTTATGACCAAACTTTTTTAGACCCATTTCTATTGATGCAACAGCAGTGATAATATCAAATGTATCTATATAGCCCATGTGGGCTATCCTTAAAATCTTTCCCTTAAGGTGGTCCTGTCCGCCTGCAAGAGTAACCCCAAAATCATCCCTGAGGGATTTTAATAATTTTCCGCCATCAACACCTTCAGGTGTAAATACTCCGGTTGCACACTCTGCAGGGGCGTCGGGTGCCAAAAGTTTTAAGCCTAATGATGTCATTGCCTTTCTCGTTGCTCTTGCCATCCTCTCATTTTTCTTAAATATATTGGGAAGCCCTTCTGCCTTCATCATCTTTAAGACCTCTTTTAAGCCTATAATCAGAGACGCCGCAGGTGTGTAGGCAGTTGTATTGTCTTTTAAATTTTTTCTCTCTTTTTTAAGGTCAAAGTAAAATCTTGGGAGTTTTGCAGTTTCAGTAAACTTCCATGCCTTGTCATTTAAAGAAATGAAGGCAAGTCCCGGAGGGAGCATCAATGCCTTCTGTGAGCCAGTAATGAGGACATCTATGCCCCATTTATCCATTGGCATATCATATACACCTATTGCCGTAATTCCATCCACAACAAAGAGCGTATTGTCTCTTTTTTTTACAATCTCAGCGATTTCCTTTACAGGGTGAGATACAGTCGTGGAGCTCTCATTTCCCTGAATAAAAACACCTTTAATATCTTTATCCTTATTCAAGGCATCCTCTATATCCTTTGGTTTTACAGCCTTTCCCCACTCTACATTGAGCCATGTTGTCTTAAGCCCATAAGCCTCGCATAACTTTCCCCACCTCTCACCAAATTTACCTCCATTTACAACGAGGGCGTGGTCTCCCGGGGAAAATAGGTTTGTAACAGCGCTCTCCATTGCTCCTGTCCCTGAAGATGAGAGAATAAGAACATCATTTTTTGTTTGAAAAAGGTATTTCAAATCCTCTTTTGCCTCTGCAAATATAGCAGAGAACTGGGGTGTCCTATGATGAATCATAGGATATGCCATTGTCAGAAGTGCAGCTTCTGGCACCGGGGTCGGTCCCGGTGATAAAAGGTATCTTTTCTTCACATTATCCTCCCTATTATGATGTCAATTGAATTTTTCCGCCTGTTAATAAATTATTCATGTAAAATACGAAAGACTTATTTTCTTCAATATTCACTTCTTCATTGTTTTACAACAAATGTCCCGGCAATCTTATCGTGCCAACCCTGTTTATCTTTATCAAATACAATCCAGAGAAAACCGAGGAAGAGTGGAATCTCGGAGATAATATATCCAATATATCTTATAAATGCCTTTTTGTAGGTCATCATGCTGTCTGCAACAGGGACTACCTTTAAACTCATTATTTTTTTCCCGATTGTTTGTCCTGTAGAACCATGGAATAGGGTGAAATAAAAACAGCTTATAGATATATAGACTGTTATAGAAAAGAGCCCATAGATAATAAATGTTTCGAAATTCTGAATAATGTCTTCTATGGATGTAAAAGTTGTCTCATCAATATCAAGGTTTAATTTAAGAGGTGTTATTATTATCCCTGTTAGAATCTGGAGTATTATACTATCAATGATAAATGCTGGAAGCCTTCGCAAGAACCCTGCCTTTACTGCTTTGGTAGGCAATGGCTCCGATACAACCGTATATAAAGATGAATCTGTATGACTGAAGGAAGTCTCCAATTTATTCAAGCTCCAGTTTTATCTCGTCATCCTCTTTTTTCTTGCTTTTATCTTCTTCGCCGAGTTCTGCTACATCTTCAAGACTTAAGGTTAATTCTTCTACAGGCGATTCTTTCATTTCTGGCTCAATAGATATAGTCTCCTCTATTTTAGATTCTTCTTCAATGGTAAGGCTGATTTCTTCTTTTTCCTCCCCAGTTAATGAGGCAGATGATGCCTCGGCTGCCTCTAATTTTGGTTCTGTAATCTCTTCAGGCAGACTGATCTCTATCTCGCCTTTTTTCTGAGCTTCACCATTTAATGATGTTTCTTCAACTACACTGTTTATTGCCTCTTCAACTGCGGTTACAGTTCCTGACTCTTTAGCCTCTTCTGATGCAGCTGTTGCAACTGCTGACTCATCTGTCTCTTCCACTGCCTCCTCCATACCTTCAACATATTTGAGCACATTGATAACACCAGGTGCAAATGTTGTAATCCCCATATCTGATTTTAATTGTGTAAAGTCTCTGCCGCATTTTCTGCATGCATCAAGATACTCAAAACTTACATAACCACATTTTGGGCATTTCATAACAGACCCTCCAAAGAAATTATAAAGCAACCACAGATAAACGCAGATTTTTCATAAGTGTCAGTTAAAGAAGTTATTACTAACACTAGCGCAGCTATTCTCTGTGGTTAACCAGGTTTTTGTTCCTGCCTTGTTGATTTTAAGAATAATATAAAAATGCAAATGCGTCAAGGGTAATTGCAGTTTAAAAGCGCTAAGTTTTGTATTGTTAAGACATGGTTTATCAGCTATATTAATATTATGAATAATGTTCATGTTCACATACCTTATAGATACCTTGATACATATTTGTCTGTAATTTTGGATAATCACTGCAATATTGAACTTTTTGTCCCAGCGAGTGCGCTTGATAATCCTCCCCTCACAAAGTTGGTTGAGGTTAAAAAGGCTCTAAATAATGGGACATCACTCACATGGCATGCACCTTTCATGGATTTAAGCCCCGGGGGTGTGGATGAGAAGATAAGGAAGGTGAGCGTTGAGAGGATAAAGCAAGCAGTAAAAGAATCACTTCTATTTAATCCCAGATTGATAGTAATTCATCCGGGTTATGATGATTATAGATTTAATGGTGAGATTGATAAATGGCTTAAGAACAGCCTCAAGACATGGAGAGAGGTTTTAGACAATTATCCAAATATGAATTTTGCAATTGAAAATGTCTTTGAGAATAGGCCTGACACATTGGAAAGATTAATTAAAGAGATGAATTCTGAGAGGTTCAGATACTGTTTTGATTGCGGGCATTTCAATGTGTTTTCAAAAATTCCTTTAAAGGAGTGGCTTGAGAGGGTGGGGAATTATATTTCCGAAGTCCACCTCCATGATAATCATGGGAAAGAAGACGAACATCTTGGATTGGGTGAAGGGAATTTTGATTTTGATACGCTTTTTACTTTTTTGGAAGATAATAACATACAGCCTATTTTTACACTTGAGGCACATACTAAGGAGGAGGTGCTTAAGAGCATAGATTATATTAAAAATACCAAGCACCAAGTTCCAAATATCAAATAATATCCAATTACCAATGACCAACCTCTAAAAGATACTGTTTGATTATTGATAATTTGAAATTTATTTGGTTATTGAGATTTGGTTATTGGAATTTCATAGGAAGGTGGTGTTGTTATGGGCAAAGAGGTAGTCATCGTTGTTGATATGTTAAAGGGGTTTCTTGAAAAAGGACATCCCTTATACTGCGGCAGCAAATCAAGGGCAATAATACCCAATGTTGAGTCACTCCTTAAAGATAAAAAAGATGCGGAGATAATATATGTCTGTGACAATCATGAGGAGAATGACAGGGAATTTAATATGTTTCCAAAACACTGCGTAAAGGGGAGTGTAGAGTCAGAGATTATTGATGAGTTTAAGCCATTTAAGGGGACTGTCATACCAAAGACAAGATACAGCGGATTTTATAATACCCTTCTGGAAGACATTTTAAAAAAGATAAACCCATATAAGGTTACAGTAGTTGGGGTCTGCACGGATATATGTGTGATGCACACTGTGGCAGACTTAAGGAACAGGGATTACAGTGTTGAAGTTCCTGTAAATTGTGTTTCATCATTTGATACTGATAACCACAAGTTTGCATTAAAGCACATGGAAAAGGTTCTCGGTGCAAAGCTTATATAAAAAACAAAAACCTAATTTTAGCCACAGAGACACAGAGGCACAGAGGGGAAAATATTTTGTTTCTAAAACCAGTATTAATGTCTTTCTCTGTGTCTCCGTGCCTCCGTGGTTTATTATTTTAAAATGAAAATGTTCCACAGTTTTTTATTATTGCTAATTCTCCTCCTGTCTTACATCAATGAAGCGGATTCTATAGAATTAAAGACAATAGTCATAGACCCCGGACATGGAGGCTCAGATAAGGGAGGGGAAGGAAGTGACGGCATATTGGAGAAGGATGTAGCATTGCAGATTTCTCAATCTTTAAAAAATAAGATAATAGGCAGGATGAAGTTAAATGCTGTTATGACGAGGGATAAAGACTATGATGTGCCATTGGAAAAAAGGGTCACCATTGCAAATGCAAGCAACGGCGACCTATTTATAAGTATCCATACAGGCTCGGCGTATAGCGATGAAATAAGCGGTATCTGGATTTATTACATGGACTATGAAGCGGGTGGGGATGAATTCGATGAGATTGATACGGATGATATAGA
>DNJG01000058.1:0-5018 GCA_003489165.1 Nitrospinota bacterium
GGGACGGTATATCCTGATAAAGTGAACCTCCGAAATATACATTTATTAACTGATGCCCACCACATATACCAAGAACAGGCATCCTCTTTTCTACAGCAAGTTTTAATAACTTAATTTCAAAGTCNNATTTTTAGTGGGACATAACAAAAGTGGAATACCACCTGAATCTTCAACAGCAGTAACATAACTTTCCTTTATAAAAAAAGAGTTCTGCCCATTAATTTCATTATAGTCAGAGGTTATGCCTATCAAAGGAGCTTTCATGAAACCCATTATAACACTCCATTAAATAGATGCAAAAGGACTTCTATTTCTGTATATTTAAGACATGGCTTATAAACATTCAATTGACCCGATTTTGTTGGCGGATTTTGTTGAGGTAAAAAAGGGTGACAGGGTAATTGACCTTGGGACGGGTAGTGGGATGATTGCTCTCACTCTGGCAAAGAGGTTTAAGGATATTGAGATAGTTGGGCTTGAGCTTCAGGAGGGTCTTATAAAGGTAGCAAGAGAGAATGTCATTGCGAGGCGAAGCGGCCTAAATATTGAGATTATAAAAGGGGATATTCGGGATGTTAAATCAATGTTTGATGCAGAATCTTTTGATATTGTAGTTGGGAATCCCCCTTACAGAAAGGTTGATGATGGGCGGATTAATCCTGATAGAGAAAAGGCAATTGCAAGGCATGAGATAGAAATTACACTCTCCGAATTTTTAAAGGCAGGGAGGTATCTCTTAAAAAACTTAGGCTCAGTAAATATCATCTATCATCCTTATAGACTGACAGAACTCTTATTCACAATGACAGAAAACAAAATTACGCCAAAGAGAATTCAATTCATTCATCCAAAGATAGACTCTAAGACAGAAATGGTTATGGTTGAGGGGATAAAGAATGGGAAGAGTGAACTTATGGTAATGAAACCGATGATACTTCAGTGAATAGTGAACAGTTATGGGTGATTAGTATTTTCTAAACACCAACTAACTGACCACTAACCATTAAAATATGATTCCTTTAATAATAATTGCAGGACCTACGGCAATTGGAAAGAGTGATGTTGCCTTTGAATTGGCAAAGAGGCTCAGCACAGAGATTATCAGTGCCGACTCAATGCAGGTATATAGACATTTTGACATCGGAACTGCAAAGCCATCAGCTGAAAGGCGTAAAAAAATTCCCCATCGTTTGATAGATATTGTAAATCCCGATGAGGATTTTAGCGCCGGAGAGTTTAATGAAAAGGCTTATGAGATTGCAGAAGGCTTGAATTGTCAGGGGAAAATTCCCATTGTTTCGGGCGGCACAGGACTTTATATAAGGGCATTATTAGATAATTTAGGCTGTGGTGTAAAGAAAAAACAGGGAATACGAGAAAAGATAAAGTCGGAATTTAAAGAGATGGGGTTAGAGGCAATGTATGAAAGGCTCAAGACTATTGACACATCTGCAGCAGAAAGAATCCATCCGAGAGATAAATATAGAATAGAGAGGGCATTAGAGGTATACTATTCATCAGGCAGACCAATATCTGAATTCCACAGGGACGACAAGAAAAACAGAAGGTTTAATGCTAAATACTTTGTTCTCAATATGGACAGGAAACTTTTGTATAAAAGGATAGAAGAGAGGGTGGATGGGATGGTTTCGGCAGGTCTTTTAAACGAGACAGAAGGGATTCTTGAAATGGGTTATGATAAAAATCTAAAACCCTTCCAAAGTCTCGGATACTCACAAATGATAGAATATTTGGATGGGAAGATAGACTTTGATTCTGCTGTTCAGGAGGTAAAAAAGGAGACGAGAAGATTTGCAAAGAGACAGCTCACATGGTTCAGGGGTGTAAAGAATGCTGTATGGATTGATATTACAGAAGCTGAAAACATTAAAGATATTAGCACGCAGATTTACAGGATGTGTCATGATTTGCAAAGATAGAACAGAAGTCAAAAGTCAGATGTCTGTCTTCTGTCTTCTGTCGTCTGTCCTCTGGTTTCTTGCTGTCTACTGTCTACTGCCTACTGCCTACTGTTTTGCTGGGGATTCTCTTTTAAAGGAGCCTGTAAGATTAATAAAAAAGGGTGATTACAATAATGCCATTCAAATACTTGATTACATAGGAGACAGATACAGAGAAACAATCTGGGAAAAGAGGATACATTATCTATTAGGTCATGCCTATCTTAAGCTTGCCTTGAGCCAAAGTTCTTCTCCTGAAGTAAGTTCTGAAGAATTGAAAGCAAATCAGTCGGCCCTTTTTGATGATGCCTTGAAATATTTCAAAAAATCAGCCGAAGAATATCCTCCTCTCTCTGACTATGCCGAATACAACATAGCAAAGATATATTTTGAGCAGGGTGAATATAATTCAGCCATTGATACGCTTAATTCAATTTTAAATAAATATCCACTCACACGATTAAGGGCGAGGGTAAGACTTGATACAGCCAAAGTGGTTTTTGCGGCTGGCGATTTTCTAAGAGCCTCAACCGAATTTAAGAATTTCATTACAGAGTTTCCTTTAGATGAGAAAATAGCTGAGTCTTACTATCTCCTTGGTCAATCCCTTGAAGGGCTTGGGAATAAGACAGATGCCTATAATGCCTACCAATTTTTATATTACAACTATCCCCTTGACCCATCTGCAGAGTTGTCAATTAACCGAATCTCTGAATTAGAGAAAGATGAGTCTATTATATTCTTACCTCCTGAAAAGAAAGACGAGATTAAGAGAGTTGAGCTGTTGATGAATGGGAAAAATTATAACAAGGCTATAAAAGAATTGGCTGATATTTTAGAACGGTGGAATGATGACCCCTTGAGAGAGACAGCACTCTTTAACCTCGCAGTCTCGTATAAATATAGCGGCGATGATTCAAAATGCATAGAGACCGTAAGGAGATTTATTAAATATTTTCCACAGAGCCTGAAGGTTGCTGAAGGTTTATATATGATGTCCAAGATCTACTGGAATAAGGGAGATATAAAGAGGGCATCTTCCTACAACGACATCATTGTGGCAAGATACCCAAAAAATATCTGGGCGGGAAGGGCAATATATGTAAATGCAAGAATCAAGGAGGAGAACGGTAAATCGGATGAGGCTGTCAGGCTATATTTAAAACTAATAAACTTTCCCGGCTTAGGTGCCCTGTCAGAAGAGGCTGTATGGAGAATAGGGTGGATATGCTACCAGAAGGGAGAATATCACAAGGCAATTGAAAATTTTAAAAAATGTATTGAGCTATTTCCCGACTCTCAATATGCTGATAGTTCACTCTACTGGATGGGAAGAGCGGCGGAAGGCTCTGGCAATACAGGGATTGCAACAGATGCCTATCAGAGGCTTACAGCAAACTATCCATATACCTATTATGGGCATAGGGGATATGAAAGGCTCACCCAATATTCGGAATTTGGAATTCGGAATTCGGAATTTGAAATTGAATCCGTAATCCGCAATCCGCAATCCGCAATTATCAACTGGGAGTTTAGCGATGAGGTAAAGTTTCATATTGAGAAGGCTGATGAACTCATTGAGATAGGATTTACAGAAGATGCAAGGGAGGAGATAAAGTCTATCCCCCTTCCAAATGGAAACAACAATATCCCTGTATTATTTTATATTAGCCAACTCTACTCAAGGGCAGAGTCGTATCCTGATTCAATGTCTGTCCAAAATAATGTTATAGGCAGGCTAAAAATAGAGGAGCAAAACAAATTGACAGAAGATTTCTGGAGGCTTTATTATCCGTTAAGCTACTGGGAGATTGTTTCAAAATCTGCATCAGAAAATAGTGTTGACCCTCTACTGATATTATCCGTAATGAGGCAGGAGAGTGCATTTAATAAAATGATAATATCATCTGCAAATGCCTATGGACTTATGCAGTTGATACCAAAGACAGGAGAGAAGATATACAGGACAAAATGGAGCGGTGAATTTAAGAATGAGGTTTTATTTGAGCCTGAGATAAATATAGAGATGGGCATTTACTATCTATCAGAACTGCTGCAAACATATAAAAGCAATCCCTCTATTAATTCAAGACAGGCACTTATTTTGACCCTCGCCACTTACAATGCAGGTCCAACTGCTGTTAAAATGTGGATAAAAAAATTCGGCACTCTTTCAGCGGATGAGTTTATTGAAAAAATAACATATCCTGAAACAAGGGGGTATGTGAAAAAGGTATTAAGAAATTATGAAAATTATAAGAGACTGTATAAAATGCAGAATACAGAAGTCAGAAGCCAGAAGTCAGAATAAAATCAAATTATATGTACGATTTAATAATCAAAAATATAAAAATATATGATGGGAGTGGCGGCGAGTCTTTTATCGCCGATGTAGGGATAAAAGGGGATAAAATAGCAAAGATTGGAGTTATTAACTCCAAACTCCAAACTCCAAACTCTGAACTCCGTGGTGAAGGTTTATGCCTCTCTCCGGGTTTTGTAGATATTCACTCCCATTCCGATTATTACCTTTTAATAGACCCTCTTGCCCAGAGCAAGGTCAGACAGGGTGTTACAACAGAGGTTGGCGGGAACTGCGGATATTCAGCATCGCCAATCTTTGGAAGTCCCCTATTGGAGAGGGGAAAGAGCTATAAAGAACAGTTTGGGCTTGACCTTAACTGGACAGATATTAAAGGATACAGCGAAAAGATTGAAGAGAATGGCATCTCATTAAATTACTGTCAGCTTATAGGACACAATACCATAAGGGCATCTGTAATGGGAGTTGTTGACAGAGAGCCATCATTGGTTGAGATGAAAAAGATGGAAAAGATTATTGAGGAGGCAATGGATGAAGGTGCTGTTGGAATGTCTGTAGGATTTGCCTATACGCCATCATGTTTTGCAAAAAAGGATGAAGTGGCAAATTTATGTAAAATTGTAGCAAAAAGGGGAGGCATATTTACAACCCATATACGGAGTGAAGGGAGAACGCTGATAGAGTCCATAGAAGAGGTAATAGATATTGCAAGGGTATCAGGTGTCCGTCTTCAG
>DNJG01000058.1:5238-7453 GCA_003489165.1 Nitrospinota bacterium
AATTGAGGAAAATATGGAGGTTGACGCAATATACTTTTCTATGAACGAAGATAATATGAAAAAAATTTTAAAAAAAGATTATGTAATGATAGGCTCAGACAGCGGTGCCCGCTCTATTGACGGGGTGTTAGGATTAGGGCTTCCTCACCCTCGGACATTTGGCACTTTCCCAAGAGTATTAGGAAAATATTGCAGGGATGAGAAACTGTTTGACCTTCCGACTGCAATTTATAAAATGACCTCATTTCCATGCAAGAGAATCGGTATAAAGGATAGAGGAATTATAAAAGAGGGATATTTTGCCGACCTTGTGATATTCAATCCTGATGCTATATCGGATACCACTACTTACAAATCTCCAAAAAATTACCCCAAAGGAATAGAATATGTAATTATAAATGGTAATATAACCGTAAAAGATGGGGAGCATACAAGAGTAAAGGGAGGCAGGATTTTAAAGAGGTAATTATTTCCTTTGCCTTTTCAATTGCCTTTGCTCTATGGCTTATCTTTCTTTTTACCTCAAACCCAAGTTCTCCAAAGGTCTTGCCGTATTCTTTGCCAGTTCCCATAATTTGTGTGGGAACGAAAATCGGGTCATATCCAAAACCTTTATCCCCTCTAATTTCCTCTGCTATCTCTCCTTCACACACACCTTCACATGTATGTATTTCTCCTTCAGGCTCTGCAATTACTATTACACATCTAAATCTTGCGCCTCTCTTCCCTTTGGGAACATCTTTCACCATTTCAAGGACTTTTAGATTTCTCTCTCTATCATCTACATCAGCCCCTGCAAAACGAGATGAGTTTATACCCGGCTTTCCTTCCAAAGCATCAATTTCCAATCCCGAATCATCTGCTAATGAAATCTTTCCTGATGCCTTTGCCACTTCTACTGCTTTCTTTACAGCATTGTCACTGTATGTTTTGCCATTCTCGTCTATTTCAATATCCAATCCCATTTCATCAAGAGATGAAACCTTTATGTTGACATCTTTCAACGCCTCTTTAATTTCTCTTATCTTTCCTTTATTCTTTGTAGCAATTACAAGCTCCATAAAAAGTCAGTCAATAGTCAAAAGTCAGCAGTCGGAAGTCAAATATTTATCTGACTACTGACTATCGACTATCGACTTCCAATGACTGACTTCTGTATCTTTATCAATTCCCTGATTCCCTTAACTGCCAATTTTGTCAAAGAATCCATATCATCTTTTGAGAATGGAACCCTCTCTGCCGTCCCCTGAATTTCAATAAATTTACCGCTCCCTGTCATAACCACATTCATATCTACATCAGCCCTTGAATCCTCCTCATAATTAAGGTCAAGGAGCATCTTTCCATTGACTATACCCACACTGGTAGCCGCCACAAAATCCCTTAATGGTATATCTGTTATCATCTTTTCTCTTTTCATATGACAAAGAGCATCATAAAGTGCTACACATGCTCCTGTGATAGATGTGGTACGGGTTCCCCCATCTGCCTGTATTACATCGCAGTCAATCCATATAGTCCTTTCACCCAGTGATTTTAAATCTATAACAGACCTCAATGCCCTCCCGATAAGCCTTTGTATCTCATGTGTCCTTCCTCCAATCTTTCCCCTTGAAGACTCTCTAATTATCCTTGATCTGGCTGACCTTGGAATCATTGAGTATTCAGCAGTAACCCACCCTTCGCCTTTGCCTCTCAAAAAAGATGGAACTGTTTCTTCAACTGTGGCAGTGCATATTACCCTCGTATCTCCCACCTCAATCAATGCCGATCCCTCTGCATGTTTTATAAAATTCCTTACAATCTTAACACTCCTCATTACATTTGGTTTTCTTTCTTCCATCCTCATGTTTTCCCCCTTAAATTAATAATTGCTCAAATCCACAGCAGATAATCTGCTAAGTCCATTTTCGCCCAGAAATGCCTTCCCAACCTTTGAAAATCTCTCAGGATTATCAGTTACATAAAAATCAACGAATCTTGATTTGCCATCCGAAAGCAATCCCCTTTCTCTCAACAATATCTCTATTTCTTTTGCAGTCTCCTCTGCTGAGTCTATCAGAATAACCCCAGTACCAACAGATTTTTGTATAGTCTTCTTTAAAAGTGGATAATGAGTGCAACCAAGGACAAGGACATCGATTCTCTTCCCCCTGAAATCACTTAAATAAACCTCTGCAGTCATCTCTGTAACCTCATTCTCAAACCAGCCTTC
>DNJG01000145.1 GCA_003489165.1 Nitrospinota bacterium
CTTGTATCTTGCTAATCCTTAATGCGGGGTTTGTCTATGCGGAACAGGGTGACAAGGTAGCTGGAAAAGAGGTTTTTGAGAGAAGGTGTATACAGTGTCACGGCGAGAAGGGTGAGGGGAATGGCAGGGTTGCAGATAAGGTGTATCCTCCGCCAAGAAATTTTACATGGGGTACATTTAAGTATAAGACTTCTCCTGGGGACCAGGTTCCAAGAGATGAAGATTTGCTGAGAACTATAAATGAGGGATTTGGCGAGGCATCTATGCCTGCATGGAGAGACTTAATGACTGAAAAGGAAAAGAGGGACGTAATTGCCTATGAAAAGACTTTTTCAGATATATTTGAAACAGAAAAACCGCCTGAAGAGATAGATTATGGTAAAGAAGTTTCTTTTTCGGAACAGAGCGTCATTAAAGGTAAGGAGCTTTATGAAAGGGAAGGATGTCCTGAGTGCCATGGTGAAGGCGGCAAAGGAGATGGTATAAAAAAGCTGAAAGATATCTGGGGAACCAGAGAATGGCCGAGGAATCTGACAAAGCCATGGACATACAACGGCGGCAATAAACGAAAGAATATCTTTGCAAGAATAACAATAGGCATACCGGGAACACCAATGCCATCTTTTGCGGATAAAAAGAGTCAAAAGTATTTGAATGAGGATGAGCGATGGCATATAGTAAATTATGTGATATCTCTTGCAGATGAGACGAGGAGGATTAGAAAGGAAGATGAGGATAAGCCTTTAAAGGTAAAATATATAAATGGGGAATTGCCATTGGATGTCAATGCCCCTGAATGGAAAGGGGCGCCATTTAAGGCGCTTAAATTATACCCGCAGGACCAGGCAAATGAGAAGTATTTTAAACCCACTAATGATGGAATTACAGTGAGGGCGCTCTTTAATGATAAAGATATAACATTTTTGCTGGAGTGGGATGATAGGACAAAGAGTGTTCCTGGAGATACTGAGGCGGAGAAGATGAGTGAAGGGAATGTGTTTGAAGATGCAATTGCAGTTCAGTTTCCTATGGCAATATTACCCAGAATACCAATACAAGAGCAGTTGCCGTCAATTAGACACGGGGATAAAGAGTTTGGTGTAAATGTCTGGTATTGGAATAGCGGAACGACCTCTGTTCCCCAGCTGACAAATGTTATATATTCAAATAGTATTGAAGATAAAAGGATTGAGCCAGGTTCTAAAGTTAATTTAGAAGGGAAAGGGGAATATAAAGGCGGTATATGGAAAGTGCTGTTAAAAAGGGACCTAAAGACTTCAAATCCAAAGAATAACCTTCAGTTCGAAACAGATAGGCTTATACCGATATCATTTGCAAACTGGGATGGTTCAAATGGAGGAAAGGGACGCAAACATACAGCGACCCAATGGGATTGGCTGATATTAAAAAAAGAGTAATAACGGCCAATGAAAGGATTTTATATTGCTAAAAAGGGTATTATCATAACAATAATTACTTCTGTTGCTGTAATTTCTCTTGCCGCCCAAGCCAATGAAAATAGCACTGATTTGTATTACCAGTTGGGAAAAATTGGTATAGTTATAGATGATGTTGAAAATTTTAAGATAATAGATAGAAAAAGTAACAATATTATTGCTGAGAGAGATAAAGAAATAATCAAGATAAAGGTTTTGAGCAACTTTGATAAGAACAAGGCAGGAAAATATATTAGGGAACAGGTAGCTTTACTAAATGGGCTCTTTGAATCGCAGCTTCCGCCCTACCCTGAATTTTTAACAAAAGAGACAGGATGCGATGAGAAATACAAGCCTATAAGCAAGAAGAATCGTTATGGAGAATATTATCTGCTCTATGCTGGTAAACGGTTTGGATATGGGATTTGCGTAGAAGATTTAATTGAATATAAGGCAAGTATGGGATTTTTCTATTGTCCTGAGAAAAATGGTCTTTATAAAATTGAGTATTTTGTCCCTAAAAACGAAGATGTTAAAAAGTTGATAAATTTAAACGAGTCGTTTAACTGCAAGCATTAAAACAGTATGAATAAAAAAATAATTTTTCTTTTAGTTATAATTTCAGTTTTGATTGGCTCTGATTCCTTTTCTTCTCAAAAAGAAACGATTAAGGCAGAAAAGGTTTACTGGTTTATTCCTGACGGAGTAAGGGCAGAGCCTGATATTTTTACAATCTATAAATGGGCTGAAGAAGGGAAATTGCCCAATATAAAAAGGATGATGGAGAATGGTGCCTACGGATATTCTATACCTGATTTTCCAGGTCATACTCCAGTGAATTTTGCTTCATTGCTCACTGGCACGCATCCGACAGTGCACGGCATTGCTGATGGGCCTATGCATGTAGAGGGATTTCCTTTACTCAAGCCGTCTGCTCCGGGATTTGCATCAACCAGTAAAAAGGTAGCTCCTATTTGGAAAGCACTTGAAGATGCCGGCAAAAAAGTAGCTTTGCTTGCAATCCCCGGTTCTACCCCCCCTGAGCTTGTAAATGGCATCACAATCCGTGGGAGATGGGCTCCATGGGGTGCAGATACGCCAGCTATCAATTTTGAGCCGACAGAAAAAATAATAGAAAGAAAAGAGGCCGGACGGGCTTTTAAGCTTTTCTATCTTGGGCAGAAATTAACTGAGTTTGTTGATAAATCAGTCGCCTCGGGATGGGAAAATACCCCCCAGTCTTTCAGTCAGGCAAAAGAGGCAAAACTGGAGAGCTATGGATTACCAATTCATGTATATATATTTGATTCGTCAGATGATAAATCTGTAAATTACGACTCCATAAGATTTTCTCTTGATAAAAAATCAGAACTTCTGACTTTAAAACAAGGATTGTGGAGTGAGTGGAAAAATGTGTCATTGAAATGGAAAGAGCAGTCGTTTGATTCACAGGTCAGGATAAAAATCATAAAGTTATGGCCAGAAAATGGAAACTTTAGGATAAGATTGTTTTTCAATAATATGAACAAGTTTATTGTTGAGCCGCCGGAGGTTGCTCAAGAGATAACTCAAAATATCGGACCCATGGTTGATTTTGTGGATAATTGGCCGGCGCAATTGATTTATGAAAACGAAGACAAAAATACCTTTTTTGAAGAAGCAATGGATAGTTTAGAATGGCACAGAAAGGCAGCCGGATTTATTCTGAAAAAATACCAGACTGATGCTTTTATTCAGGATACTTATACTCCCAATCAAATGCTTGAATCTCGCTGGTGGCATCGTTATATAGATAGAAAACACCCCGATTATGCCGGACCCAAAAAAGAAAAAGAAGCGTGGGATGATATTTTGAAAATGTATCAAGGCGTAGATGCAATTTTAGGCGAGGCGATGAAAAATGCCGATGAGAAAACTTTGTTCGTCTTTTCTTCCGACCACGGCATTATGCCGCTTTATAAACAAGTGCGGATTAATAATCTTTTTGCGCAAAAAGGCTGGCTTAAATTTACGATAGATGAAAAAACCGGTGAGCCTTTGATTGACTGGAAAAATACAAAAGCAATTTATTTAAAGATGGCTCATGTTTATGTGAATTCTGATGGTCTTGATGGTGATTGGCGCCGTGCATCCGGAAAAGAATATGACAATTTGCGTGACGAGGTGATAAAAGCTATTTCAGAGCTTCAAGATGATAATGGTGTGAAACCGCTTGTGCACGCAGCAAAATGGGAAGACGCACCAAAATATTTTGAATTGCCGGCGGATAGAGTGGGGGATATTGTGCTTGAGGTTGAGCCGGGCTATCAATGGCAAGAAGAGGTGACGAAAGATTTGCAGCTTTTCACAAAGTCACTTAATTCGGGATACAAACAAGCGATAAATCCTGATAACAATAAAGGTATGTGGACACCTTTTGTTATTATGGGCACTGGTATTAAAAAGGACTTTCAGATGAAAGAACCAATCTCTCATATTGACCAGATGCCGACAATTTTACACCTCCTTGGTGTTAAAATCCCCGATTATGTGCAGGGGAGAGTATTGACAGAGGTTTTAAGATAAGAGGATAAAAATAGTGGATAGGCTATTAAAAATATTTGCTGTAGTCTGTTCTTTGACTTTAACAATAATTTTGTCAAGCAATGTTTATGCAGATGAGATTACTAAAGGAGTAAGGGGACCGACGCTCTGGCAGATAGACGATAGGATAATTTATAATAAAACAACGATAAATGTTGAGGCAACAACAAATAATTTCATACTCAAGTATTGGGATGGTGATGGGTTTGGAAAATGGG
Source organism: Nitrospinota bacterium (assembly GCA_003489165.1). Classification (GTDB taxonomy): domain Bacteria; phylum Nitrospinota; class Nitrospinia; order UBA9942; family UBA9942; genus UBA9942. The sequence goes on from DNJG01000145.1 coordinate 4,238, forward strand.
GATTTGTCAGTTTGCCTTATAAATTTATCAATTCGCAGAAAGGAACAGATGATGGTTTAGGGGATATGGCAGCCGGATTTGGTCCGAGGGGTAGAATTGATAACTATCACTACTTCTTATATGGTGCTGTGACATTTCCAACAGGGGATACAGAGAAAAAAAATGCTTTGGGCAATGGTAGATATGATGCAAGGCTTGCATGGTTATCCACATATTTTATAGCAGATAAGAGATTTGAGATAGATTGGATTATAGAATATACTTATACAGGAGAGAATAAAAAAAGAGTCAATCCCCCCGATGAAATATATATTGGAGGCCCTTTAATAGGTGGCAAGATTACAGATAGAATTATTTTTATAACAGGAGTTACAGACCTTATTAAAGATAATGGAGATTTTCTGTTAAACTCTTCATCTCATATCAGATATACAGTTTCAAAGGGATTGCATTTTCAGCTTGTAGGAAATTTTGGAATTGATAATAAAAATATCCCAAAAGGAAATGGTGTAAGCCTATTTATAAGAATCAATTTTTAACTAAGAATCTGATGTATACCCGCCATATTAAATTAGATTCTTCGTTTCATTCAGGATGACAAAAACATAAAACCATGATAAAAAAATTTTTAATTCCTATGGGTTTATTTTTAATCATATCTCCCATATTTTTCTTATTATACATTTATTTTCCATCTAATGATACTGGTAATAGAAATAAGAAAGAGATTAGTATAGAAGAAGGGATGGAGGCAACCAAGGGAGATTTAAAATGCAAAGACTGTAATTTGATAATGATTTCTCTGTCAAATGTTTCCGCTAAACATATGAGTTTATATGGATACGAAAGACTAACAACCCCAAATTTTGATAAGTGGGCGGAGAATGCAATTGTTTTTAATAATGCATTTACTCAGTCTTCATGGACATTGCCTGTAGCAACCTCCCTATTCACTTCTCTTTATCCTTTCACTCATAAGATTATGAATAGATTTAATGAAAATATTTTGGATGCTGATATAAAAACATTGCCGGAAATTTTAAGAGACAGTGGTTACAGGACTGCGGCATTTGTCGGTGGGCTTGATTATAGTTACAAATTTGGACATATGCGGGGGTTTGAATATGTTGATGAGGCAATGGATTATAATTCTGCTATTGAATTTGCCGGCTTCAGTTATTCTTTAAAAAAAGCATCCGATTGGCTGAGCCAAAATCATGGCGGTAAATTCTTTCTTTTCCTGCATGGTTATGATTGCCATTGCCCTTTTAACCCTCCCGAGAAATTTAGAGGGAGATTTTCTCATGCCGAAGGAAAGAATATTACTGTTGATAATAAAGAATGTCTGAGGGGATATGAGAATTCAAAAAATGGGAATTATGAAGCCTATTATTATAGGGGAGGTCAAAAAAAAGTTGTTCTTACAAAAGATGATATAGATTATTTAGAAGATTTATATGATGAGGAGATTTTATCTCTTGATGAACTAATTGGAAACTTTTTAAAAAGTTTAAATAAAAGCGTTTTAGATAAAACCATTATCATTATTTTTTCAGACCACGGAGAAATGTTTGCAAAACATGGCAGATTTGGGAGGGCCGGGGCAGTAAGGGGAACAATGTACAACGATGTGCTTCGCGTGCCGCTGATTATAAGACTTCCGGGGCAGAAGGGGAAAAGAATAAAAGGGCTTGCCCAGCTCATTGATGTGATGCCGACTGTTTTAAGAAATCTTGATATTCCCGTTCCCTCCGATGCACAGGGAAAGGACCTTGTCGGACTGATAACCGATGACAGGCCTGCGCACAGCTATGGGTTTGCAGGTTCAAGGTTCGGCTGGTTTCAACGTCCAGCGTCGCGTAAAATTTACAAGTATAGGAGCGAGAACGAAGCGGTGATGACCGATGAGTGGAAGCTAATCCACGAGAAAAGGTTTACCAACGAAGGCAAGTTTCTCGATGATACATACGAGTTCTACAACTTCAATGATGACCCGGACGAGATGAAGAACATATTTGACAAGGATGCACCCAAGGCAAAGGAGCTTAAGGCTGTTCTGGAGAAATGGGTGATGGAATGTTATAATTTTAAAGTTAAGTCCGGTTCAAAGGTCATCCCTTCCGAGGTTGCTGAAGAGGCGAAAAAAAGGGGTTATTGGTAGGAGAGGTTCCTGTGTGGCGATGTTTTTCGGAAGGAAATGGCCAAGTGCTATTTTCAGTTTAACAAACTAAAGAGATGTCTTCAGTGGGGAAGAAGAACTGCAATACAGGAATATTCAGATAATCATTTAGCTTAAATATGTATTTTTTCCATAGTCTGTAGAGGAGGGCGTCTTCAAGATGTTGTGCAAGAGGAGCTACGGCAATGTAGATGCCGTAGGTCGCGCCATTTCAAAAGACGGCGTCAAATGGAAAAGATACAGGAATAACCCTGTGATATCGCCATAGCAGATGGACATGAAATCAAGAAGATTGAAGCGAGGTGTCTATATAAAAGTAATTTTGTTCCTTCTTTGGATTATTTTTGCTGCCTCAGGTATAGAGGTTTATTCAAATGTAAAAGAGAAGGTAGTCCGCATTGGCTACTTCCATGGCGGCAGGGTAAATATCATATACAGGGCGTATATCAACGGATTTTTCAGCCGTGAAGGGGTCAATGTAAAACTCTACACAAAAAATCTGAAGGAAGATAAGTTTTACGATGTTCCTCAAAGCAACGATGGGATGAAAAAGATTCCTGGTGGCAACCGGCATGTCGGCAAGGTTTCAGGTACTGAAATAATTGACAGGATAGTTCGGGGAGATTTTGACGGAGGAACAATAGGCGAGAGTTCATTTGTCTATGCCGTCAACAAACAGATACCCATAATTGCCGTGGCGATGCTTGGATATAATTCAACGCCTGGCAAAGCGATAATCATAAGAAAAGGTGTCAGGATTGATAAGCCTGCTGACCTCAAGGGGAAGACGCTCATCTCCAGAAGAGGGGGCCCCGGGGACGCAATCTTCCTGAGAGAATTTATAGAGGCAATCGGCCTTGACCCGAAAAGGGACTTGAATATCATTGACCATGTTTCAGACGATGACGCGAAGAAGTGGCTTCGCACAAAGAAGGTAGACGGCGGACTGTATCACCTTTTTGTCGCCAAACGCCTCGTTGAATCAGGCGATGCTTATATATATCAGCCCATGGACTGGATAGACTCAAGACTATCGCACGCTCTTCTTGTATTTCGGAAGGATTATCTTGACAATCATAGGGCAGAGGTGCAGAAGATAGTCAACGCGTATATGAAAAGGGTCAGATATGAGAAGCAACTGCCGGAACCCCGGAAAGACCGTTCATGGGATAAGGGGCTGATGATGGAAGGCGAGTTCGAGGACATGAGCATACCCGCCTATGACATGCCGCCGAAGTTAAAACCAGAGTTACTTAAAAAAGTGCAGGATTTGTTATTTAAGTATGGAGAGATTGATAAAAAGGTGAATATAGAGAAATATCTTGATAATAATTTTGTAGACAAAGCGATGGAAGAAATAAAGTAAAGGGTTATGTTATTTGTTTGAGAGGGAAAGAAAAGAAGTGTTGGTAGAATGAGAATCTTATGAATAATACAAAAATTAAAGGTTTAATCATTTTTGGGATGGCAATTATTTTGACTGGCATTCCGTCAGGATTAATAAATGGCAGTATTATTTCATCAGAGGAAAATCTAAAATGCAGAGATTGTAATCTGGTCATTATTTCACTGACGAATACCAGAAAGGATCATATTGGTATGTATGGATATAAGCGAGACACGACCCCCAACATAGACAAGTTTTTTAAAAATTCTTTGGTTTTTGAAAATGCCTTTGCACCTGCATCGTGGACATTACCTGTTTCAGCTTCCCTGTATACCTCTTTATTTCCTTATACTCACGGAGTTATGGATAGGTATGACGGCAGTAAACTTTCTGATAGTATTTTGACAATAACAGAAATTTTTAAGGAAAATGGTTACACGACGGCAGGTTTTACAGGTGGAGGTGATTATAATAGAAGTTTTAATATCTCACAAGGTTTTGACCTTTATGTAGATGAAAAGAATTATGAAGATTTTAACATTTTAAGAAATAAAGGGGCATTGCCTGGTCCTTCTGCATATTTAGGAGTTGAGCAGATATTACCTCCTACCATTGATTGGATACAGAAGAATAAAAACAATAAATTGTTTTTATTCCTTCAGGGATATGATACCCATTGTCCATTCATCCCTAAAAAGCCGTTTGATAAGAAGTTTGACCCAGATTATAAAGGTAATATTGATTTTTCAACTTGTCTGTGGACATTTAAGCAAACTGATCCTATGTATAAAAATGATGTGAGATATTGGCAGCTTAAGACATGGTATTCCAACGAAGGGATTAAGGATTTAAAGATGAGTGATAGGGATGTTGACCATATGATTGCCCTCTATGATGGGGAGATTGTTCAGGCAGATTATTATTTAAGAGATTTTTTTAAGACAGTTAAGGATTTAGGCTTAGAAAATAATACAGTTTTTGTATTCATGTCAGAACATGGTGATTTGTTTGGTGAGCATGGCAGATTTATGAGAGGAGGCCCTTTACGGGGGACTTTCTATGATCCTGTAATTAATTTTCCATTATTAATAAAACATCCTAAAATAAATAAGCCACTTAGAATTAAACCTCTGGTTCAGACTATCGATATAATGCCAACTTTACTTGATATTTTTAATCTAAAAGACAAGCAAAAAACTAAAAGGCAGGGTAAAAGCTTGATTCCTGCTATTACTGGAGAAAAAGAGATAAATGAATATATTTATGCTGCTTCTAAATATAATGCAAAGAACAATCCTTTTTTCAGTGGACTCTCAATTATAACAGCTATCAGGAATAAAGAATGGAAATTGATTAGGGAAGAGATTTTTGATACAAATTCTAAAAAAATGATTACAGAATCTTATGAGCTTTACCGAATCTCTGAAGATTCTAAAGAAGAAAATAACCTATATAATATTAAAAAGGATATTGCAGGTATTTTAAAACTAAAAATGGAAGAATGGTTAAATAGCAAATCCCCCACATAGTTAATATGTTGGATTTACGATGTGTTATATTTTACAAATATTGTGCCAATTTGCACAGAGTATGCATTTTTTCCTACCTTCAGAGGATATTTATAGCTTTTTCTGAGGTTAAAAAGACTATAAATGTCCATCAAAATATCTAATAGACAAAAATGCCTATATTTTTTTATATAACCCTTTGCAATTATTAAGATTATTATATGTATAATCTCCCCTTCCACCCTATTATGGCATGAAAAGTGCAATTTATAATGATGAGACTATGCGAATTCTTAATCTTTTCAATAACATAAATAGGAAAAATGGGATAATGAAACTATTATCTTTAAGCTTTATATTTCTCCTTTTCTCTGCGGCAACTGTTACAGGTGAAGTTGCCCCAACTGCTCTTTATCTATCTGATATTGAGAGTGGCCTTTCTGTTCCTGTCCGCATAGCTGCTGATAAATGGGCAAATCTTTATATAACAGACCCACGGAGACAGCAGGTTCATAAATTTAATGCCATCGGTGATCTTAAATTAACAATTACCGGCATTGCCGCTCCCCTTGGAGTGGCAGTAGATAATCAGGGAAATATATATATCGGCGATGATAGTGAAAACAATGTCTCTGTTTTTGATTCTGCTGGAAAATTTCTTAAAAAATTAGGCTCAGGCAATGGTGAGTTTATTATGCCCAACGACATTGCCATTGAACCATCCTCAGGGCGAATCTATGTTACAGATTCAAAGGCAAATATAGTAAAAGTTTATAATTCTGGTGGAGCCCTATCTTTTACCATTAATAACATCCTCTTTCCAACAGGTATTCATATTGATTCTAAAAAAGGGGAACTTTTAATAGGCGACCTTATAAACTCTCAGGTAAAGGTCTTCGATCTCTCCGGGAATTTTATTAAAAGTTTTGGTTCAAGTGGTGTTGGGGCTGGTCTTATTAGCAGTGTGCAGGGTCTGACTGTGGACAAGATGGGACGCATATATGTTGTGGATGCCCACAAAGGATGGGTTCAGGTCTTTGACTCAAAAGGCAACCACCTCTCCTTCATTGGAAGTGGTAATCTTTTTATACCACTGGATGCGGTGATAGACCCATATGGTCGTCTTATTGTCACATCCTCTTCCGATGGGAAGCTATCAATTTACGGTATTGATGGCGGCAATCTCCCATCTAATTGGAATGAGAATTACCTGCCTGATACTGACGGGGATGGGATTCCTGATGCATGGGAGGATGCAAATGGACTCAATCCAAATTTCAACGATGCCAATCTTGACCCTGATAATGATGGTCTTGCAAATCTATACGAGTATTTATCCGGCTCAGATCCCCGCAACCCTGATACAGATGGCGATGGTTTAAAAGATGGGGTTGACCCAACTCCTGGTATGGCTAAAGATAATAAACCATCAGCGAATGCAGGGCCTGATATGACATATGACCCGGGTATTATTACTCTTGATGGAAGCAGTAGCAGGGACCCAAATTTTCTGTCTCTTAAATATACATGGACTGCGGATGTAAACAATCCTGCAACTATAAGTTTATTAGATAATGGGACAGTAACGGCAGTTAAGCCTGTTTTTATTGCTACAAAACCCGGAGTTTATAGATTTACTCTTAAGGTTGCAAACAGCTATTTTGAAAGTAGTCCTGATGAGGTAGCCGTTACAATCAGAAATATCCCTCCCACTGCCTATGCCGGGATGGATCAGACTGTCAGTGCTAATACACAGGTCAATCTTAATGGAGCAGGCAGCAAGGATGCCAATGGAGATGCGCTTGCATATAAATGGACACAGGTCTCAGGCACTCAGGTAAATCTTGGTGGAGGAAGCACGAGAGACGCAAATTTTACCCCCCAGGGTTCGGGTATATATACTTTCAGCCTTATTGTGAGTGATGGTGTCAATACCAGTTCATCTGATGAAATCAACATAACAGTTAATAGCGGGAATACCGTTCCAATAGCAGATGCAGGCGATGACCAGATTGTTTATTTGCCTGCAACGATAACTCTGAGCGGCAATAGAAGTATTGATGGTGATGGTGAGCAATTGACATACAATTGGAAGTTATTATCCGGGCCAAAGGCTGTTACATTATCCAGTGCTGACAGCAAAAATCCAACATGGACACCTGATACTGCCGGCATTTATACCTTTAGCCTGACTGTGTCAGATGGAAAGGATGTAGGCATTCCTGATGCAGTCAATATTTCGATAAATGGCGAAAATCGCATTCCATTTGCAAATGCAGGTACAGACCAGAATGTGATAATCTATTCAACTGTTACCCTTGGGGGCGGTATGAGTTATGACTCAGACAATTCTCCCTTACCGCTTACATACAAATGGACACAGGTATTTGGAACAACTGTCTCTCTTAGTGATTCTACAAGCATGGCTCCAACCTTTGTTCCAATCTATGAAGATACATTGCGATTTCAGCTGACAGTGAGTGATGGACAATATACCAGTCTCACTGACGAAGTAGAGATAAATATA
>DNJG01000150.1 GCA_003489165.1 Nitrospinota bacterium
AACAAATTAACCCTTGATGCATCTATTTATCTGATGCAGAAAAAGGATGATATTGTATCTTATGCGGTAACTACAGGTTTAAGTGAAAAACGCAATGCAGGCGAGACTGAACATAAAGGTATTGAAGTCGCAGTCGGCATGAAACCCGTAAAGGAAGCGGGACTTGATGTGAGTTATTCATACTCACAGCAAACATATATAAACTATAGGGTTTCTTCAACTGTAAGCTATAGCGAAAAAGAGATACCTATAGCACCAAGGCAGTTAGTAAATACCCGTCTTCATTATGCCCCATCATCTTTTAATGGCGGCAGAGTTGAACTGGAATGGATAAGGCTTGACGAATACTGGCTTGATGATGCAAATTCTGAAAAGTATGCCGGCCATGATTTATTTAATGTTAGGGCATCGTATAAGGCAACTAAATCGTGGGAGTTCTTTGCACGGGCGATAAATGTCACTGATAAACTCTATGCCGAGAGTGCCTCAAAATCATCTACCGGCTCCGCCCAATATAACCCGGGTTTACCGCGAACATTTTATGCAGGGTTGACCTATAATTGGGGGAAATAGGCAATGAGAAGTTTAAAGTTCAAAGTTCAAAGTTCAAAGTTATTAACAGGTATTTTAATCGGCTTCTGGACTCTCTTTGCTTATGCAGACTGTATAGCAGGTGATGTATCATTTGGCAGTCAGCTAACTATAAACCACACTGACAAGAGGGTATCAAATGCATCGGCTATCATTGACGATGAAGGCAGGATATATATAGGCTGGGTAAAGGAAGAGGGAAATAAAAATAGCATTTATATTGCCTCATCCACTGATGGTGGAAAGACATTTTCAGATAAGGTCAGGGTCAATGGTGATGCCGATATGCCCTCTGGAATCAATCATGCACCAACAATGGCACTTGGTGCAAAGGGTGAAATATATGTTACATGGTCTGCCGGTAGAACCGACGGCGATTTTTCATCTGACATAAAATTCAGCCGCTCTCTTGACGGCGGCAGAACCTTTGAGCCTACTATCACTGTAAATGATGATAAGGCACCTGCATCCCACGGCTTTGAATCAATGATTGTTGCACCTGATGGTTCAATCCACATCGCATGGCTTGATGGAAGGGAAAAGAAAGAAGGTGTATCATCAACATACATTGCCAAATCTACTGACAACGGAAAGACATTTGAAAAGAATGTCCGTGTTGACGGCAATTCCTGCCCATGTTGTAAGACCGCAGTAACAGTTGCACATGATGGCACTGTATATGTTTCATGGAGGAAGGTATTTAAAGGTGATATCAGAGAGATTGTAATGGCAAAGTCAACTGACAGAGGGAAGAGTTTTTCTGAAAGTGTGGTTGTAGGTAATGATAAATGGGTAATTACCGGGTGTCCCCACAGGGGCCCCTCAATGTCGTCAGATAAGGATGGTATTTTATATGTTGTCTGGTATACTGAGGGTGAAACAGGGTCTCCTGCTATCTACATTGCAAATTCAAAAGACGGAGGAAAAAGTTTCTCTAAGAAGATGCTCCCCTTTTCAAACTGGGTGTTTCCAGACCATCCGGTAATGACCTTAAATAGAGACGGTAAACCCCTTATTGCATGGGAAGAGACAACGCCTGTTTTAAGCAGGCTCATGTTTCAGCAGATGGATGAAAAAACCCAGCAGATAAATCAGGGTATCAGGAGGGCTCATGACCCTGTATTATCTGTTAATAAAAGAGGCGATATACTTATAGCATGGTCGCAGGAGGAAATACGGTTTACAAGAACAGCATTCAGGCTGTTTATAGGACAATAAATTTAGCCAAAGAGAGGGAATAAAATGTTTACACTGATTATAAAGGGTGGGATAATTATGATACCCATCCTTACATGTTCTGTTATTTCTATCACCATCATTGTAGAGAGGATGATATTCCGGTTCAAACAGAAGCAGTCCATTACTCCTGAGCAGTTGTTATCAATTGCAAGTAAAGGGAGCATTGATGATATGGCTAAAGAAGCTCAAAAGGTAAACCACCCCGTTGCAAGGGTTTTAATTGCAGGTGCATTAAATAGAAATCCATCTGCCTCTGCCGCTATGGAGGCTGCTGCAATGGATGAAATAAACAAGATGAAAAAATTTCTTCCAGCCCTTGATACAATTATTACACTTGCACCACTCCTCGGTCTTCTCGGCACTATAATCGGAATGATACAATCATTTGACATCATATCTCTTACAGGACTTGGACAGCCACATGTAGTAACAGGAGGGGTTGCCGAAGCATTAATCGCAACAGCAGCAGGGTTAATTGTTGCAATATTCACACTCATTCCTTATAATTACTTCCAGTCAAATGTTGAAAGGGTGACAGAGGATATGGAGAGGTATGCAACAAAATTTGAGATGATTTTGAAAGAGCAAAAACATGATTAGCCACAGAGGGCACAGAGATCACAGAGTAAAAAAAATACAAAGATTAATTTATCTATCGTTTCTCTGTGAACTCTGTGGCAAATTCTTATAATTTCTTACTATGAAAATAAGGTCGTTTACAAAGACGCATAAAAAGGCACGAATAGAAATCATACCAATGATTGATACCATGTTTTTTCTATTGGTCTTCTTTATGATAGCCACACTTTCAATGACTATCATGAGAGGTGTCCCTGTAAATCTCCCAAAATCGGAAACAGGCAAAAATGACATTAAAGACAATGCCTCAATCACCGTATCAAAGGATGGAAAATTATATTATGATAAAAGGGAGATTCAGATTAATGAACTGCGAAGCCTTTTGAAAAGAGATGCCGCAGTAAATCCTGATATGCTCGTAATATTAAATGCAGATGAGGATGCAACACACGGCAAGGTAGTTGAGCTTATTGATGAGGTAAAACTTGCAGGGATCTCAAGATTTGCAATAGCAACCAAACCAAAGAATCAATAGTATGAAGACAGATACAATAAAAATATCATTTATTACATCCATTATATTTCATAGCATAGTAATATATTTTATTGCATCTCACTTATCCTCTGTAAAAAATACAGTAATGAACATAACGCCGATTGAGATTTTAAACATAGAAGACAAAAATCCTGCTGAGCAGATTGAAAATAAAATGAAAGCTCCCCCTCCCCCACTCCCTGAAAAACCAATCCAGAAAATAAAAGAGGAGATACCGCCGCAGATTGAATCTGTAAAGCCTGAGATAAATAATATTGTTGAAGCACCTCCGCTCATTGAGGAGGCAAAAGAAGAATTACCCCTTGCCAAGGCAGAAGATATTAATGAAATAACCGAAAAAATAAAGACAGATGAGGTTGCCGCAGCGGCACCGAATGAAATGCTTTTAAAATCAGATAACAATACTGGAGTTCTCAAACCTTCTGCCTTTGCAGAACAATCATCAAATCCGGTCAGCTCAAAGTATGGCGCTTCTGGCGGAACAGGCACAGGCAATGGTGAAGAAATGAGTATGTTCAGGGCTATGGTGAGGACAAAGATAGAGAGGTCAAAATTCTATCCCCGATGGGCAAGAGAAAGAGGATTTGAAGGTGTTGTCGGAGTGCGATTTACACTATTGCCTGACGGAGGTGTCACTGATGTCAAGGTTGTAAGGCCATGCCACTGCGAGGTGTTAAATAAGGCTGCATGTGAGGCAATAATGAAAGCGGCGCCATTCAATCCAAGACCGGTTGATGTTGCAGATAAAGAGATGGCGATGGAGGTAGATATAAGCTACAGA
>DNJG01000117.1 GCA_003489165.1 Nitrospinota bacterium
CCTTGGTAAGGCAAGGATAGCGGCGCCGATTGGCGGTGGTCATGAAGAGAGGGAGAATACACTCAATCAACTATTAGCAGAGATGGATGGTTTTGATACACAGAAGGGTGTAATCATCATGGCTGCGACCAATAGGCCTGAGATACTTGATATAGCCCTTTTGAGACCGGGGAGATTTGACAGACAGATATTAGTGGACAGGCCTGATATAAATGGGAGAGAGGAGATACTGAAGGTTCATACAAAGGGGGTAAAACTATCAGAGGGGATAGATTTAAGGATTCTTGCAGCGAGGACACCGGGGTTTGCAGGGGCTGACCTTGCCAATGTAGTGAATGAGGCGGCACTCCTTGCAGCACGCAGGAATAAAAAATCTGTTGAGATGAATGATTTTGAAGAGGCGATAAATAGGTCTATAGCAGGATTGGAAAAGAAGAGGAAAGTGATGAGTAAGAAGGAGCAGGAGATAATTGCGTATCATGAATCAGGTCATGCGCTGGTAGCGGAATCGGTCCCCAATGCGGATAAGGTGCACAGGATATCAATTATACCAAGAGGGATCTCAGCCCTCGGTTATACAATGCAATTACCCACAGAGGACAGGTATCTAATGACAAGGTCAGAACTGCTGGACAGACTGGCTGTCCTCCTTGGAGGAAGGGTAGCTGAGGAGACTATATTTAACGAAATCTCCACAGGGGCACAGAATGACCTGGAGAGGGCAACGGATATTGCGAGGAGTATGGTAAAGGAATATGGTATGAGTGAGAGGCTTGGCCCGATGACATTTGAAAGGGAGAGGAGGGCTCTCTTTCTTGAGATAGGAGGAATGCCAAAATCAGAGTTTAGTGAAGAGACTGCAAAGATAATTGATGAAGAAGTTAAAAAGATAATAACAGAGACCTATACACGGGTTAAAGAGATAATAGTAAAAAAGAAGGATAAACTTGACATCCTTGCAAAACTCCTCCTTGAAAAGGAGGTAATAGAGGGGGATGAGCTAAGGAAGATAATCAATTCAAATTAAACTATAATCCTCTTTTGAAAACACTTTCTTGATTCATCCCATTTAAAGGAGGCAGCTTCATTTACACTCCCGTTCAAAAGAGAGACTACAATATATTCTGCATCGGGATAAGACGGCTCATCTCCAAACATCGCCATATCCACATCCTCTTGTGAAAAATATGCAGCGTGGTCGGGGTGGGAATGATAAAAGGCAATAACCTTTAGCCCTTTCTTTTCCGCATCCTTAAAAATCTTTAGCATCTCTTTCGGGTCTATATGATATGCAGTCCTTGCATCACGGGGGTATCGCTCAGGCTCTTTCTTATGTAGCTCATTCTGGATATTGATGCATTTGTGAACAATAGTAATCCCCATCCCGTCTCCAGTAACTATCCCACAGCACTCATTGGGGTACTCCTGCAGTGAATGGTTATAAATTTTTTCGAGGGCATCTTTATTTAACATATTTGTATTCTACTGTATTTTAAGATAAAATCCAACCTTACAATTGCCACGGACTTACACAGACTTTTTGAACCATTTTAAATTTATCAGTGAAAGTCTGTGGCTAATAATTATAAGTTGACTTATGTCAGAAAACAAAAGACTCCTTAAGGCTACAGGTATTATAAGCAGCGGGACATTCTTGAGCCGTATCTTTGGTTTCATCAGGGATATGGTGATTGCAAAAATCTTTGGTGCCGGTTTTGCTACAGATGCCTTTTTTGTCGCATTCAAGATACCAAATTTATTAAGGAGACTTCTTGGAGAGGGTGCCCTCTCTGCTGCATTTATACCACTCTTTACTGAATACTTTACAACAAAATCAAAGGAGGATGCCTGGAAATTTGCAAGTGCAGTATTTTCAACGCTTCTTGTAATTCTTTTTACAATTACTCTCCTTGGAATAATCTTCATGCATGCGATTATTACAATCCTTGCCCCCGGTTTTTACCATGAGCTTCATAAATTTAATCTGACAGTATATCTGACAAGAATCACCTTTCCCTATATATTCTTAATCTCACTCACTGCCCTGTCAATGGGTATATTGAATTCTTTGAGGCACTTCACTGTCCCTGCAATGTCGCCTGTCTTATTAAATTTTGCCTTAATAGGTGCTGCGTTTTTTATATGTCCATATTTAGAAACACCAATATCAGGTCTTGCAATTGGCGTGATAATCGGAGGGTTGCTTCAATTTGTCTTTCATATCCCGCCGCTGCTAAAAAGCGGCTTGAAATTTACACCTGATTTCTCCTTCAGTCACCCTGGGGTCAAAAAGGTTGTCCTTCTGATGGCTCCTTCTGTCATTGGCCTTGCAGTAACACAATTCAATATATTTGTGGATACCCTTATTGCATCTCTTTTAACAGAAGGGAGTATATCCTATCTTTATTATGCAGACAGGGTAATGCAGCTCCCCCTCGGTGTATTTGGGACTGCCATAGGAACTGCTATTTTACCGACACTGTCATCCTTTGCTGCAAAAAAGGATATGGAAGGAATGAAAGATACAATGTCTTTTGGCCTTCGGTTTACCTTCTTTATTGCCATACCTGCAATGACAGCCCAGATTGTATTGAGCTTGCCGATAGTGTCGCTTCTATTTGAAAGGGGTGAGTTTACACATCAGGCAGCAATAAATACATCTCAGGCTCTGATTGCATTTTCAATAGGACTATGGGCATATTCAGGCATAAAGGTCATTGCACCTGCATATTACTCTGTTCAGGATACAAAGACACCTGTGAGGATTGCTGTTATCTCAATGATAGCCAATGTAGTGTTTAATTTAATCCTTATGGCTCCTCTGAAACACGCAGGTATTGCCCTTGCCACATCCCTCTCTGCAATGCTTAATCTTGGACTCTTGGTTTACTATCTGCCAGATAGTATCAGAAGGCTTGACTGGCATAATATCAAGAGTTCGGTTATCAAAATCGGTCTGTCATCTGC
>DNJG01000155.1 GCA_003489165.1 Nitrospinota bacterium
TATTAAGAATTTTACCATTCCAGATATTCAAGATGGATTCATTTTTCATATCACCAACTATGACCTTGCCGTCGTAATCAAGACAGCATAGGGCAACCTTTCCATCCTGAAGGATTACCATCTGGTCCCACAGCATTTTACACGGGCAGTTAAATCTTTTACTGTTGTTTATAAAATTGTTCCTATTCTCCACAGACCCTGTCCATGTATTATATTTTACATCAAGAACCCTATCAACACGAGGCTTCCAGTATCTCTTAAATTCCGCAATCTCCCCTGATGTTTCATCCATATTAATTATTGAGACAGTTGTAAATATATGTTTATTCAATTTCTTTTTTAGCTCTATAAATTTTTCTGTATTTTCAACAACCCTGTCAAAATCAAGATTTTTTCTGACCTTCTCAAATGTATCTTTAGTAAATCCATCTATATCAATATTTATTCTATCAAGCCCCGAATTGAGTAGTTCCATTGCCTTTTCACTATTAAGAAGGGCAGCATTAGTACTGATCTGGATTCTACTTTTAGTATGTTCCTTTGCATATCTTATGAACTCGCCGAGTCTGTTGTGCATAAGGGGTTCGCCGAAATTAAATGGCTGTATAATTTTTACGCCAGCTTTTCCGCAGTCATCAATTATCTTTTTGTAAAGTTCAAAGTCCATATTTTTAACAGGACGGGTCATGGACTGTCTTGGACACATGATGCAGTCAGAGTTGCAGGCATTTGTAATCTCTATTGTAACTTTTAACGGTCGTTTCAGCCTGTTTTTAATAGAGAAATATTTTACAGTTTTCCGAAAAGGCCTTAACTGGAATACCTTTTTCTTGAAAAATATTTTCATCTAATTGATTATATACAGGAGTGAATGAAATCTGAAGTAATTACAGGGTATTTCTCATTATATTCAGGGCAACAGGAGTTTTTTTAGCCTGTCTTTGGTTTTGCCTTTGCCACTGCAACCTTTTTTCCTGATATCATGCTCTGGTGCATTGCCTCTATTACCTTTTCAGCCTTATCCCTTGGGACTTCAACAAATGTAAATTTGTCAAAAATATTTATATTTCCAATAGCCTTCCCCGAGATGCCTGTCTTCTCTGCTATTGATTTTATAATATCACTCGCCTTTATTCTCTGCTGTCTCCCCACATTCATGAAAAGCCTTACCATGCCGGGGGCTGCGCCTGTTTCTCCCTCAGAAGCTTCTTCACCCTGGCCAATCCCCTCTAATTGGAATTTTAGAAGGGATGCAATGGCATGAATAGGCTCAATGCCGTCTATGACCCCCTTTGCGAGCTCTAAATATGTATCAAATTTTTTATCATCAATGAACTCCTGCATCCTGTCCTTCAATACCGCAATCCTTGCGTTAAGGACATCTGTAAGGGTCGGGAGTTTCCCCCTTTTTATCTTTGTCTTTGCAAAAGACTGGATAAGCCTTAACTGTCTTTCTTCTCTCGGCGTTACAAAGGTTATTGCAACACCCTCCCTGCCTGCCCTCCCTGTCCTTCCTATTCTGTGGACATACGCCTCAGGGTTTTGAGGTATGCTGTAATTTACGACATGGGAGATATTACTTATATCAATCCCTCTTGCAGCAACATCGGTTGCAACAAGGACATCAATCATGCCGCCTTTAAACCGCCGCATGACAGACTCCCTCTGGGATTGGCTGAAATCACCATGTATTGCCTCTGCCTCATATCCCCTGTTTTTGAGATTTGATGAGACCTCNNGATACCATGTAGCGTTTTGATATATTGATTATTTCTCCGGGCATGGTTGCTGAAAAAAGAAGGGTCTGCCTCTCTTTTGGTACCTTATTTAATATTGTGGTTATATCATCTATAAAACCCATGTCAAGCATCTCATCCGCCTCGTCAAGAACAGCAATCTTTACTTCATTGAGCGTAAGCGTTTTTCTGTTAAGATGGTCAATGACCCTGCCGGGTGTTCCAACTACTACATGAAGCCCTTTTCTTAGTATCTTGATTTGTCTCTCTATTGAAGAACCTCCATAGATTGGGAATGCAAATACCCTCCTGCTTCTGCCAATTTTATTGATTTCTTCGGCGACCTGTATTGCAAGCTCTCTTGTTGGTGTCAGGATGATAGACTGAACGGAGAATTTTCTCGGGTCAATCCGTTCAATTATGGGAATACCGAAAGCCATTGTCTTGCCGGTCCCTGTCTGTGCCTGACCGATGATGTCCCTACCCTGCATGATAATAGGAATTGCCTTCTCCTGTATCGGTGTCGGTTCTTCAAAGCCCATGTTTGATATAGCCTGAAGCACTTCACTGCTCAAACCAAAATCACTAAATCTTTTAGATGTTGCACTTTTCTCAATTTCCATTATTTCTCCTATTTGTTTGTATTGTAAACAATAACAGAAAAATGCCTTTTAGTCAAAGGACTTCTTGTTATTTACAATAGCTATTTTAAAGTTCTATTGAAAAATTCTAAATAAGATTGTATATTTACCCCATTAGAAATTATACTGAATGAAAAATATAATAATCAACCATATTGATTTGCTAAACTCTAAATCTTAAATCCATAGGGAACTTCTAACGGGGTTTACTACGGAACTAATGGATATTGTGTATTATATTTGTGTTATTCATGTTTGAGTTATACATTTTTTAATACGCGAAACAAACCGAATGAACTTAATTTTAGAGATTAGAAAAATTATGGAGAGAAAGGGGGGGAACCCGATACTTTCCTTATCACTGCTAATTCTATCATGGATTTATGGCTTTGGTCATTTCCTTAGATTAACTTTCTATAGGACTGGTATTTTAAAAACAAAAACCCTCCCAGCACCTGTAGTAAGTACAGGTAATTTAACAGCAGGAGGGACAGGAAAGACTCCTGCTGTTATAATGATAGCCGAGCTCCTTAAAGGAATGGGTAAGAAAGTTGCTGTTCTGAGCAGGGGTTATAAAGGAAAAGCAGAGGGAGAAATAAATGTAGTATCAGACGGTAATAATGTATTTATGAATCCTTTACAATCAGGGGATGAGCCGTATATGATGGCATTGAGGCTCAAAAATATCCCTGTGATTACAGGCTCAGATAGATATAAGACAGGTATGTATGCAATAGAAAAATTTGGTGCTGAAGTTATATTGCTTGACGATGGTTATCAGCATGTTCAAGTAAACAGAAATCTAAATATCCTCTTACTTGACTCAAACTCACCTTTTGGTAATGGTTATTTATTGCCTCGTGGGACACTAAGAGAGCCCCCTTCATATATAAATAGGGCAGATGTGGTAATACTTACAAAAATCAAGGAGTCAAGGAATCAAGGGGTCAAGGGGGCGAGTGTAGATTCCTTGAACCCTTTAACCCTTGAACCCTCGAACCCTTCCTTGTTGAATATCCCTATATGCAAAAGCCGCTATGTATCTGAAAGTTTCATTGATATGAATAATAATAAAACTATTGCTTTAGACGAGGCAAAGGGTAAAAAGATATTTGCCTTCTGTGGCATTGCCTCTCCGGATTCTTTTAAAAACTCACTGAAAGAAACTGGGATTGATATTAAAGGATTTTTCTCCTTTGATGACCACTATCAATTTACAAAAGACGATATAGATAACCTTATAAATAAAGCAAGAGCAACCGGCTCAGAAATCCTCATAACTACAGAAAAGGATGCGGTAAGACTAAAGGAATTTAAGCCTATTGCATTTCCACTCTGGATATTGAAAATCAGGATGGAGATTTCAGAAGGTAAGGAAATATTACTCTCAAAAATTAGAGAGGCATTATGATAAGAAAAAAATGTGTATTACTAATTTTTATTTCTCTCTTTCTTGCCTGTACTCATTCAAAGGGGATGATTTATTCTGGAGATGAAAATGGTCTCTTCCAAAAAGGGTGGATAGAAATTATAAATGGAAACCCAATAGGTAAAGATGAGGATATAAAGGTAACACCACTTTTTAAAAATGAGGATGGAAGTCATTTTATCATACAGATAAGGGATAGGGAGAAGCCACATATTCATGAGACCCATGATTTGACAGTGGTGGTAAAGAGAGGGAAAGGGGTTTTGCATATTGGAAAGGATGAGTTGCCAATGAAATGTGAAGATATAGCCTTCATTCCAAAAGGGATATTTCATTATTTTGTAAATACCGGCAGTGAACCGGCAGTTGCTTATGTAATATTTAATCCGAGTTATGACGGCAAGGATATAAAATTTATAACCACAGATGAACATTGATAAACAGAATTAAAAATCAGAATAAAAATTCTGGCTTCTATCTTTTTATGACAGGTGTAATTTTAGCAGGTGGAAGAAACAGTCGCATAGGGCAGAATAAGGCATTTCTGGAGATAGGCGGGAAAATGATTATTAAGAAGACTATTGAAATATATAAAAAGATATTTGATGAGATTTTGATTATTACAAATACACCTGAAGATTATCAGTATCTGGGACTTAAAGTCTACACGGATTTAATTCCTAATAGGGGTTCGCTTGGCGGCATTTATACGGGACTCCATTACTCTAAATCTGATTATGCTTTTTTTGCTGCCTGTGATATGCCCTTTCTGAATGAAAGGGTTATAAGACATATAATTAAAGGGGCAAGGGATTATGATATAATTGTCCCCTATTATAAACATCGTCTCCATCCCCTCCACGCAGTCTATTCAAAAAGCTGTCTGGAAATTTTCAGAATTATGGTTGAGAAAAAAAAACTTAAGATAAAGGGCATCTTTCCAAAATTCAGGATAAAGAAAGTTACTAATATACCAGAAACAAAACTACCGCCATTTTTTAATATAAATACTATGAAGGATTTCAGACAGGCTGATAAAATGTATTCCTCTTTGCAGGCTTGAATCCTGCATCTTCTATCAGCCTTCGTATCTCTCCTTCAGACATCCTGAATGATACTCCTGCTGCCTTTACTACATTTTCCTCAATCATTGTGCTACCCATATCATTTGCGCCAAAGAATAATGCAAGCTGGGCGACCTTTGCACCCTGTGTAACCCATGAGGCTTGGATATTATCAAAATTATCAAGCATCAGACGGGAGATGGAGAGGGTTTTTAAATAGTCAACACCAAAAGAGTTCAGAGTTTGGAGTTCGGAGTTTAGAGTTTGAAGCTTGGTATTTTTACTCTGGAAAGACCAGGGAATAAATGCTGTAAAGCCTTTTGTTTTATCCTGAAGCTCCCTGATTTTAGTCAGATGTTCAATCCTGTCTCTATATGATTCTATATGCCCATACATCATAGTAGCAGTTGTCCTAAGCCCGAGATTATGGGCACTCTCCATAACATTTAACCATTCCTGTGCAGTGCATTTGTTAGGGCTTATCTTTTCTCTGATTTTATCAACCAAAATCTCCGCACCGCCGCCGGGGATTGAGCCGAGCCCTGCATTTTTAAGCCTTCTTATAACTTCTTCGCATGACAGCTTGGATTTTTTTGATATGTGGATAACCTCAGGGGGGGAAAAACCGTGGATATGGATTCTGAAATTTGATTTTATAAATTGTACAAGTTCTTCATAAAAATCTATTCCTAAATCGGCATTTAACCCACCCTGTATAAGTATCTGCACACCACCAAGTCTAATTGTCTCATCAATCTTTTTTGAAAGCTCCTCTTTTGGCAGGATATAGGCGTCGGGAGAATCCTTTTCCCTGTAAAATGCACAGAATAGGCATTTGGAAATACAGATGTTTGTGTAGTTAATATTCCTGTCAACTATATATGTGACAATACCGTCAGGGTGTTTTTTCTTTGAAATCGTCTGTGCAGCCCTTCCGAGAGAGATGATGTCGTGGGATTCAAATAACCTCTCCCCATCTTCTGCTGAGAGCCTTTCACCATTTAATACCTTATCAATTATTTTTTTATAATCTTTCATACGATTCCATTCTATTTTTTCTGCGGGCAAGCTCAGATGAATACTTTATGCCGAGTGTAGAAGAGTTCTCCCTTGCCCAGTTAGTCAATTTAGTCTGTCCAGCTGGTGGTGAATTTGTACAGAGGAGTCCTGCCATCAACCCTTCAATCTCATCTCGTGTAATTATTATATCTCTCACTACTCTACCAAAAAGCCATCCAGCAATGTAACCCAGAGCTGGTGGAATTGAAATAATAGATCTTTTTTTGCCAATAATTTTCCCTATCTCATCAACTAATTTCCGATAGGTGAATGTCTCAGGACCAACTGCATCAATGATGCAATTTTCTGTTTTTTGCCCCTGTTCAACTGCCAATTTAGCAAGGTCATCAACATATATTGGCTGTAAGCGATAGTTTCCATCTCCAAATACCCCGAAGATTGGGAACTTTCTTAAAAGAAATGCAATATTGTTTATTAAAATATCCTCTTTTCCGAATATAACAGCAGTGCGGAGTATTGCGTATGATAAACCCGATTCAATCAATGACTTTTCCAATCTTGCTTTATCACGGAAATATTCAAGCGGAGAGTCGGAAGAAGGGTTTGTTATGCTTATGTGAACTATTCTTTTAATCCCTGCCTTCTTAGCAGCATCAAATAGCTTAAGGGTATTAATGACTGCTGCAGAATGGGAGAAACCCGGATAATTGAACCTAACCCAATAGGTGTTGTAAAGAACTGAAGCCCCCTGCAGTGATTCAATGAGTTTTTCAGGATTGTCAAAATTGAATGGATAGGCTTTTATTCTATTACCAAATGGATTTGCACGATTGGAGGAATTGGTTAAGGTTTTCACTTCGTATCCAGCATCGAGCAGGCGTCGGGCAATATATTTTCCTGAATAACCAAATGCACCTGTTACAATGCGAGTTTCACCGGTAGTCATATATAAAATTGAAGTCTGACATCTTTATCTATTATCCCATGCTCTTTTGATAGTTTATAAAAATAGTGCAAGCCGTCTATTTCATTATCCCCGAACTCATATATAATTCTTTTTGTAAGATAATCTATACAGACCTCTTTGCTTATCTTAAGCCTCTTTGATTCTTCTAAAGAGATTTCATCAATAGATGACAATCCTATCTCTTTTGCCTTTTTTAAAATATTTAGTCCATCTCCTAAATCTATTTCATCTCTTACTGCAAGGACGGCATGGACAAATGGGCGCCCTGTCAGTAGATACCACTCCTCACCTAAATCATAAGTTACAAATTTTTTCCTATTTATCTTAAGTGCATTGTCACCTATTAGCAGTCCTGAGTCTGCCATATCCATCATCTCTCTTATAACAGGCTTTACAGGTATAAAATCCGGGCTAACCTTGAATCTTTCTTTAAGAATTATCTTTAGCATTGCTACAGATGTCCTTGAGCTATTGTCAACTGCCACTGTTTCAATATCATGGATCTCTTTCTTGCTGAATAGCAATACTGTATTTACAGCTCCGAGTGAGGATATAGAAAAATCTTTGATTAGTTTTAGCCCCAAAATCCTCGCATACTCAATTGAGGGAATAACTGCAATATCAAGCCTTCCCTCCTTAAGCATGTCCGATAGATTGGCGGGGGTATCTGATATAATTTCAAAGTTGTGCTTTAAAATCCCATTAGTCAGGGCAAAAGTAAGAGGTTTTGCATTTAAAAAATTATGACAACCAAAAATAATCATGTTTTATTCTCACCCTGAAAAATTATTATAAAGTGTATCTCTCTCTACTGGTATCCTGCCTGCCTCTTTAATCATCCTTATCAACTCATCTTTAGTGAGTGATTGCTCTGTCTCTGCACCTGCAGAGTGTGTAATCTTTTCCTCAACCACTGTCCCGTCTATATCATCAACCCCGAATGAGAGTGAAATCTGGGCGAGTTTTGGTCCAACCATAATCCAGAATGCCTTTATATGTTGGAAATTATCAAGCATAAGACAAGCAATCGCCAATACCCTTAAATCAAGATTTCCTGTTGTCTTTGATATGGAATCAAGTTCGGTATTCTTTGGATGAAAGGCGAGGGGGATAAAGGACATAAATCCGCCTGTCTCATCCTGAAGTTCTCTCAATTTAATCAGGTGGTCAATCCTCTCTTCAACAATTTCTATGTGTCCGTAAAGCATTGTGGCATTACTCCTCATCCCTATCTGATGGGCTGTTTTGTGGACATTCAGCCACTCTTCGCCGCTGATTTTTTCAGGACATATTTTCTTTCTGACTCTTTCTGCAAAAATTTCAGCACCGCCACCGGGGATAGAGCCGAGTCCTGCATTCCTTAATTTTATAAGTGTATCCTTTATTGGTAGGTTTGCTATTCTTGATAAATATTCAATTTCAACAGCAGTAAAACCCTGTATGTGAACATCAGGGTATTCTCTGTGAAGGGCAGTGAGCATATCTATGTAATATTGAAGTGGCAAATTTGGATGAAGCCCCCCGACAATATGAAATTCACTCACTCCGTAACGGCGTTCTCCTGCCGATGATAGCACGCCTTCAACAGTCATTGTATAAGCGCCGTCCTCATCACTGTCTTTACTAAAGGCACAGAAGCGGCACCTGTTTACACATATATTTGTATGGTTGATGTGTCGGTTACTGATAAAATAAGCCCTATCACCATTTTTCCTTTCCCTTACAATATTTGCAAGGTAACCAATAGTAAGAAGGTCAGGGGATTTGAATAGTGTAACCCCATCCTCAAAAGAGAGTCTTTGATTATTGTTCACCTTTTCTTCTATCTTTTTTAAGTTTTTGTTCATAGATGTGAAATTATAAAAACTCTAAGGAATTCAGGAAGGCATGAAAAAATATTCCTGTATTCCTGATTTCCTAAGAAAATTAGGTTTTTGTTCCTGTATTATTTTGGTCTATAT
>DNJG01000060.1 GCA_003489165.1 Nitrospinota bacterium
TGAAGATAGGGATAAAGAGGGTGTGTTTATATTTGAATTTGAGAGGAATAATCAAAAAATCTATGTAGGCTGGACCCTGAATATTTACAAAAAAAGGGTTAATATATTTGATAGGAATAAATGTCAGGCTACATGGAGAGATGGTGAAACCATACATTTAAAAGAAGGTGGAATAGACCTGCAAAAAAGCCCGACATATATTGTATGCAATTAATGTGAGGAAGGGCTAAAAAATCAGATTGATACAAAGCACTGCTGCAAAAAAGATATGAGGAACTTGCTATTTTTGATCAGGAAAATTCACTCCTAATATATAATCCCAAAAGTAACCTATAGTTAGCTATTTTATTGAATTTTTGTTTCTGTCCTAAATCTTCCCCATTTTCAAAATCTGTCAAAGGATAGGCTTTCTCTATAAAGTAGATGTTAAAAATTTACATGCAGGAAGAATCTTAAACATAATTATCAGAAATCATCAAATTTTCTATTTTTTGTAAGTTTTATGCTAATATAAATTTATGAACATAAGAAACTTTTCTATTATTGCACATATAGACCACGGAAAGTCCACACTTGCTGACAGGCTTATTGAATATACAGGCGGTCTCTCTCATAGGGAGATGAAGGAGCAGGTGCTTGACCAGATGGATATTGAGAGGGAAAGGGGTATTACCATAAAGGCACAGACTGCAAGACTCAAGTATAAAGCTTCTGATGGCAGCGAATACATTTTAAACCTGATTGATACACCGGGTCATGTTGATTTTTCCTACGAGGTGTCAAGGAGTTTGGCAGCATGTGAAGGTGTTCTGCTTGTAATAGACGCAAGTCAGGGGATTGAGGCTCAGACCCTCGCAAATGTCCACCTCGCCCTTGAACATAATCTTGAGATTATCCCTGTCATTAACAAGATTGACCTCCCAAGTGCATCCCCTGAAATGGTAAAGAAGCAGATTGAAGACATAATCGGAATAGATTCAAGCGAGGCAATCCTCGCAAGTGCAAAAGCGGGTATCGGCATAAAGGATATACTTGAGGCAATTATAAAGAGGATACCATCTCCGAAGGGGACAAAAGATACGCCTTTAAAGGCACTCGTTTTAGATTCGTGGTATGACTCATATCAGGGGGTTGTAATGCTTGTCAGGGTGTTTGAAGGAGGCATAAAAAATGGAATGAAAATGCTCTTCATGTCCAATGGAAAGATATATGAGGTCGGCAGGATCGGTGTATTTACTCCAAAGGATTTGAAGGTAAATGAATTATCTGCCGGTGAGGTTGGTTATGTTACAGGAAGTATTAAGACTATTCAGGATGCAAAGGTTGGAGATACAATTACCGATTCTGAAAGACCGGCGGAAAAGCCTCTTCACGGCTACAAGAATATAAAGCCAATGGTGTTCAGCGGCATATATCCTGTGGACGGTGCTCAATATGAGTCTCTGAGGGATGCACTTGAAAAGCTCCAGCTAAATGATTCGTCATTAAAGTTTGAGCCTGAGACCTCTCTCGCCCTCGGATTTGGTTTTAGATGCGGATTCCTCGGACTACTGCACATGGATATAGTAAAGGAGAGGCTGGAGAGGGAATTTGACCTTTCACTTATCACAACAGCACCTACAGTTGTATATAAAGTAATAAATACTAAGGGGGAAATAATCCATGTTGATAATCCCTCCAAGCTCCCGCCTCCGAACTACATAGACAGAATAGAGGAGCCTTATATTATCGCTACAATAATAACACCTGATGAATTTCTTGGTGCTATTATGCAGCTAACGCAAGAAAAGAGAGGAATCCAGAAGGGTATCGAATATATAGGTGAAAAGAGGGTGATGGTTACTTATGAGCTTCCTCTGAATGAGGTTGTCCTTGATTTTTATGACAGGCTTAAATCCATTTCTAAAGGCTATGCGTCAATGGATTATGAATATCTTGACTACCGCACATCCAATCTGATTAAATTAGATGTATTGTTAAATGGCGACCCTGTTGATGCGCTGTCCTCAATAATACACAAGGACAAGGCTTATTACCACGGCAAAGAACTGGCAGAGAAGATGAAGGAGATAATCCCAAGGCAGATGTTTGAGGTGGCAATACAGGCGGCTATAGGAGGCAAGATTATAGCCCGAGAGACAGTAAAGGCTTTAAGAAAAAATGTTATCGCAAAATGTTACGGCGGTGATATAACAAGGAAGAGAAAACTCCTTGAGAGACAGAAAGAGGGGAAAAAGAGGATGAAGCAAATCGGCAAGATTGAGCTGCCTCAGGAGACATTCCTTGCAGTGCTTAAGACAAAATAAGAAAAACAAATTTTTGATTTTAACCACAGAGGCACAGAGAGAAATAAGTTTTAAAAATCTCTGCGTCTCCATGCCTCTGTGATTTATAATTTCTTATAAAATATAGAGGAGAGTTTAATAATGGAAATGGAAAAAGTTGAAAATATTGAAAGGGCATCTGTGACAGAACAGACGAAAAAGAAATCTATTGTAAGGGAATATGCAGAGGCAATAATAATTGCACTCGTCCTTGCCTTTATCATCAGAACATTTGTAGTGCAGGCTTTTAAGATACCATCCGGCTCAATGATACCAACTTTGCAAATAGGCGACCATATACTTGTAAATAAATTTATATACAGATTCACGGATGTAAAAAGGGGAGATATTATTGTTTTTAAGTTTCCAAAAGATGAGAGCCGTGATTTCATAAAAAGGGTTGTCGGCCTGCCGGGTGATAAGGTAGAGGTAAAAGATAAAAAAGTATATATAAATGATAAAGAGGCGGAAGAACCTTATGCATTTCATGAAGAGGCAGGCGGAGGTTCGTTTCATCCGAGGGATATTTTTGGTCCCATCACAGTTCCTGAAAATAATTTTTTTGTCATGGGTGACAACAGGGAAAACAGCATGGACAGCCGATTCTGGGGGCTCCTTGATAAAAACAAAATTAAAGGGAGGGCATTTATTATTTACTGGTCGTGGGATAGTATGAATTTTGGCGTCAGATGGAATCGCCTTGCCATGATGTTAAAGTAAAATTATTCTTGACATCACAATATATTGTGGTTATATTTTTTTATAAATACAAAATGCTGTGTCAGTGATTATTGTTAGTAATAACTTCTTTCACTTGACACTAATAACTAACACTTTTAAAAGGAGAAATTTATTAATTATGGAATCCTCGGAATGTAGTTTTGAAGAGCCTCCCAGCAGTATTTTAAATCTCATTACTCCTGCATCATTAAAAAACCTTGCAACCCTTACATATAGCGGCGCAATCAAAAAAGAAAAAATATTAAAATCTATTCCAAGAGAATCATGGAATGATTGGCGATGGCAATTAAAAAACAGAATCACCACACTTAAACAATTGGAAGAGGTCATAGAGGTAACGCCAAAAGAAAGAGAAGGTGTTCTGGCTTCGGGTGGAAGGCTTGCAATGGCAATAACCCCTTACTTCGCTTCACTAATAGACCCTTACAATCCTGATTGTCCCATCCGCCGTCAGGCAGTCCCAAGAATAGAGGAGTCTTATAAATTACCACATGACATGATTGACCCATGCGAAGAGGATAATCATTCTCCTGTTCCGGGACTTATCCATAGATACCCCGACAGGGCACTCCTCATAGTTACAGACCAGTGTGCAATGTATTGCAGGTATTGCACAAGAAGGAGGATGGTTGGGGCTGAAGAGAATGTCATATCAAGGGGCAGGCTTGAAGATGTATATTCCTATCTAAAAACAAATAAGAAGATACGGGATGTATTGATATCGGGCGGAGACCCTTTACTATTAAAGGAAGAGATACTTGAAGATATACTTTCTAATTTGAGGAAGATACCAAATATTGAAATAATAAGGCTTGGAACCCGTGTCCCTGTAACTCTGCCACAGAGAATAAATACTCCATTTGTAGAGATGTTGAAAAAATATCACCCTATCTGGATGAGTATTCATTTCTCACATCCAAAGGAGATTACAAGAGATGTAAAGAGGGCATGTGGAATCCTTGCAGATGGCGGAATACCCCTTGGAAGTCAGACAGTCCTCCTTCAGGGCATAAATGACAAGCCCAATATTATGAAAAAACTTATGCATGAACTGCTCAAGATAAGGGTGAGGCCATACTATATATATCAATGCGATCCTGTTGTAGGGACAGGGCATTTTAGGACACCTATATCAGTCGGGATTAATATAATGGAAAAATTGAGAGGGCATACCACAGGTTATGCAGTCCCCACATTTGTTATTGATGCACCTGGCGGCGGAGGCAAGATACCTGTATCACCTGTATATCTTATATCACAGGCTGATGGAAGGGTAACTCTGAGAAATTATGAAGGGAAGATATTTGAGTATTATGAATCGGCTAAGCAGGTTAAACAGTTTGAGCGGGTTAATCAATTTAAGCTATTTGATTCTTGACAAAGAAATTATAAAAATTTACCACAGAGACACGGAGACACAGAGGTTTTAAAAACTTTTTAAAATATTTAATTTTTCTCAGTGTCTCAGTGGTTTAATCAAGTTTTTATTTTTCTGAAGGGGAGTTATGCGGGTAGGTCTAACTTATAATCTAAAGAAGGACGTTAAAGACGGGCTCACAAATGACTGGGATGCTGAATGGGATACAGAGGAGACAATTGATGCGGTCAGGTCTGCTCTTTCTTCACAACACGATGTTATACTCCTTGAGGCAGATGAAAATGTAGTAGAGAATTTGAAAGGCTCAAAACCTGATATTGTTTTTAACATTGCAGAAGGAAGAGATGGACCAAACAGAGAATCACATGTCCCTGCAATGCTGGAAATGCTTGAAATTCCATATACAGGCTCAGACCCTATGACATTATCTTTATGTCTTGACAAAGGGAGAGCCAAAGAGATATTATCCTTTTATAAAGTTTCAACTCCACGCTTTCAGGTGGTATCATCTATCTCAGGGCAGATAAAATTAAAAAAATTTCCCCTTATTGTTAAGCCACTCCATGAGGGTTCAAGTAAAGGGGTAAAAAATGATGCCTTGATATTTTCGCCTTCTGAATTAAAAAAGAAGGTAGAGAAAATAATAGTTCAGTATCATCAGCCTGCACTTATTGAGGAGTATCTAAACGGGAGAGAGTTTACAGTGGCAGTGATGGGAAATAATGGGGACACAAGGGTTCTGCCGATTGTTGAGATAAAATTTGATAATCTTCCGAAGGATATCAACCCCATATATTCTTATGAAGCTAAATGGATATGGGATAATTCAAAAAATCCCATTGATATATTTCAATGCCCGGCAGACATTGGTGATGGATTGAGAGACAATATTGAAGATGCGGCATTAAAGGCTTATAAATCCCTCAGATGCAGGGATTGGTGCAGGATTGATATAAGACTTGATTCAGATAATGAACCAAATATTCTTGAGCTTAACCCCTTGCCAGGAGTCTTGCCAAAACCTGAAGATAACTCTTGTTTCCCAAAGGCAGCAAGGACGGCAGGAATGAGTTATAATGAAATGATATTGAGTGTATTGAATATAGCAAGAAAGAGATATAATTTATAAATAGGAGGTTAAAATGAACAAAAGTGATTTAATTGTAGCAATGGCAGAGGTGGGTGAAATTTCAAAGGCTGCAGCTGAGAGGATATTAGATTGTTTTTTATCAAAGGTTACAGAATCGCTCTTAAGGGATGAGAGTGTAACACTGTCTGGTTTCGGGACATTTTCGGTATCAAGCAGGGCGGGGAGAAAGGGAAGGAATCCACTAACAGGTGAGGCAATAGATATACCAGCAAAGAGGGTTCCAAAGTTTAAACCTGGCAAGGAATTAAAAAATACTATTTTATCAGGCGGGGCTGCATCCGGAACAACAACTGCTTAAGCTTATGCAATATTTAATTTTTTATGATGGAAGGACAAGTTAAATTGAAAGGAGGTGTAAACAATGAGAAGATTGGCAATCGTCATATTATTATTAACATTTATTGCGGTTCCGTTAATTTCAGGCTGCCAATCCAAACAGCTTCAGGAGGAGAATGCCGCTTTAAAGGGACATGTGGATTCTCTCCATGTTGAGAAGGCTAACCTTGAGAGTAAAGTAAAAGAGTTGACTACTGAAAGCTCTGCATTAAAGTCTCAGGTAGAAGGGCTGACAAAAGAGAGGGATGAGCTGACTGCAAAGGTGACAGAATTGGAGAAGCAGTTGGAAGAGGCAAAGTCATCAAAAGGGAAGAAAAAGAAATAATATTTTTCATAAAACGAGGCGGTTTTATTAAACTGCCTCGTTTCTTTTTTTTGAAAGGAGATTTTGAAAGATGAGTAAGGTTGCAAGATTGTTTTTAGGCTGTTTATTGATTGCTGTAGTTTTTATGGCAGGGTGTGCAAAGCCGCCAACTGAGGATATAGATGCAGCAAATATTGCTGTAGAATCTGCCAAGTCTGCCGGTGCAGAAAAGTATCTCTCTGATGATGCAAAGAAGGTAAGTGACGAACTCTCCTCTGCAATGGACGAGGTAAAGGTGCAGGATGGCAAATTCCCATTATTCAGGAAATATGACAAGGCAAAGGAGCTACTTGCATCTGTCAAAGGGAGTGCAGAAAAGTTAAAGATAGATACTGCTGCAAAGAAGGAAGAGGCAAAGAAGAATGCCATAGCATCTATGGAAGCGGCAACTGGTGCAATCGCCAATGCAAAGGCAATGCTGGAAAAGGCGCCTAAAGGGAAAGAGACTATGTCAGATATAGAGGCAATGACAGGTGATATAAAGGGCTTAGAGGATTCATTCCCGGATGTGCAAAAGTCAATTGATGGTGAAGACTATGACGGTGCAGTCAGCAAGGCAAAATCAATAAAAGAGAGGGCTGATGCAGTTTCAAATGATGTGCAACAAGCAATAGAGAAGGTTGAGGCAGCAAAAAAGGCAAAGAAAGAAGCCAAGAAAAAGAAGAGAAAAAAATAAAATGAGATTTTTAAATTATGGGAGGGCTATTGCCCTCCCATTTATTATCCTCTTTTTTTCAGCCTGCAATTCATCCCCACCGCCGCCTGAAATTAAATTATTAAAAGATATTGATTTTGAACTCCACAAAATAGATGCGGTAAAATATGCCCCTGACGAATATAATAAGTTTAAGGTAAATTTAAGGGTATTGAAGGATAAAATTGTTCAGGAGGAATCAAAATTTTCCATATTCAGAAACTATGAATCAATCCAGAAAAATATAAGGGATATTATTGCTGATGGGAAAAAGCTTCTAATTGACATTAACGAGGATAAAAGCAAAAGGAAAGAAATAATTTCTGATAAAATTAAAAAATTAGAGGACAAGGCAAGAATTATAAATGAATTGACATTAAAGGTGAATGTCGGAGCTTCTACAAGAAAGCTCCTTACCAAAGGAGATATTGCAATAAGGGAGGCGAAGGCATCCATTGACATAGAGAGATATGATTCGACAATGGAAAAGGTGGAAAGTGCCACAGCCCTTTTAAATGAGGCAGAAAAATTAGTAATTCCAACCTTAAAGCGTTATTCACAAAATGATATAATAAACAAGTGGAGAAAATCTGTAAGAGATGCAATTGAGGAATCAAAAAGAAAAAAGATGGCTGCAATTGTAGTTGATAAGGCTGAGCGAACCTTAACTCTGTATAAAACTGGCAAGATATTGCAGGTCTTTAATATAGGATTTGGCAGGTATGGCTACAGGGATAAATTGTTTTCAGGAGATGACGCTACACCTGAGGGGAGATATAAAATCATCAAAAAATCAGGTAAGGGTGAGAGTAAATATTACAAGGCGCTTCTTCTTGATTATCCAAATCAGGAAGACAGAAAGGAATTTTTAAAGGCTAAAAAAAGGGGGCTTATTTCAAAAAATGCAAGGATAGGGGGGCTTATTGAAATTCATGGCGGCGGTGAGGACAGCACTACCAATGGCTGCATTGCCCTTGAAAACAGCCACATGGATGAGCTTTTTGATAAGGTTGCAATAGGGACACCTGTTACCATTGTAGGTGCTACAAGTATTGAGAATGAGCTTTACTTTGGGCTTAAGGAATTAGAGGGTAATTCTAATTTGATAAAGAGATGAATGGTTATAATTTCAAAAATAATATAAATAATGATACAGAATATCAAAAAAGGGGATTAATGAGGCGGATTATTTACGCCCTCTCTATCTTCTTTATTGTCTTTTCTGCCATCAATGTAATGGCATATTTTATACAGAAAAACTCTAATGCTGCTGTATCTAAAAAAGAAGAGATCGGCAATGCAAAAAAGATTGTAAATGATATAAGCAAAAATAATAAAAAGATTTACAAATCCATCTCAAACCTCTCTCCAAAGGGTAATTACATTGTTATAGACACAGCTAAAAATATCTTATATCTAAAAAATGGAGACAGAGTTCTGCATCAGGCAGTTGTATCTACAGGGAGCGGCAGGTTTCTTATAGACCCAAATAAAAAAGAGAGAAAATGGGTCTTTGATTCACCAAGAGGGGAGTTTAAGGTTAAGAGTAAAATAGTTGAGCCTGTCTGGGTAAAACCAGACTGGGCGTTTATTGAAGAAGGAACGGACGTGCCAAAAAATTATAATGACAGGATTGAAGAGGGGGTTTTGGGTGATTATGCCCTTGGAATCGGCAACGGTTACTTTATTCACGGGACACTCTACACGCGGCTTCTTGGCAAACCTGTCACCCACGGCTGTATCAGGGTTGGCGATAATGATTTAAAGATTATATATAAATCTGCCAAAATTGGAACAAAGGTATATATATTTTAAATTTTATGTTTAAAAGCTTGTGGCACTGGATAATGACAGTGCCTTTTTTATTTTTATTCATATGGTGCGGCAATGCCTTCTCGGATGATTCCAATATTCAGGATATTTATAAAATCAGGATGGAGAATAGGCTATTGGAACTGGAGGCAAAGGCGGCAGCCAAACCTGTTACTTATGTAGTTTTAGACTTAATCAGGAAAAAGATGTATCTAAAGATAAGAGGAGTAACACTAAAAGAGTTTGATATTGCTGATTCTGACACAATTGGAATTGGGCAATTAGACGAGTTTTATAGTCTTGTTACTGTAAAGGCAATTTTTGCACCGAAAAGAAAAGAAATAAAGCCTCCTGCACAAAAAAAAGAAGAAAAACCTGCCAGCACAACTCAGGAGGCAGATTCATATAGCGTAGGGGATATGCCGTCAAACTACACACTTATATTTGACAAAGGGCTCTCCATATCTATAAGTCAGCATTTTAAAGGAGGTTTTCTTCTGTCAATATTAAACTATATCAATAAGAAAATGGGAAAGCTGTGGAACTCATCTAAATTATTGTGGAGCCACCTCAAAAAGACCCCTTTCATAAAAATACTTGTTGTGATGAGTAAAGACGATGCACATGCCTTCTACTGGGCACTGCCTGAAAAGGCAGATTTCATTATTATCAGATAATCCTCTCATTTTACATACATAAAGTCTCCTATTTATTTCTGGTAATTGGTAACTGATAACTGGTAACTATTTTCACCCCTTCTCTCCCTTCAAATGCACGGTTCTCTGCGGAAAGGGTATTTCTATGCCTTCNNAATCCCGGTATAAATCTGACAAAAGGCTCAGGGTCTCCGAGCAATCCCTGAACCTCTCCAACAGCCTTTTTAGCCTCTTCAACAAGGAGCTTCTCAATTCTTTCAGGGTCGGAAGAGTAACTGACAGATATTGGAATGAGCAAGGACATCCGTTTTTCTGGCAGATAGTAGTTTGTTACGATACTCTGTGCAAGCTTGCTATTGGGAATTATAACTATGTTATTTGGAAGCATCCTTACCCTCGTCGTCCTCCATGTAATGTCATCAACATAACCCTCCTGTCCTGTCTCAAGCCTTATAAAATCTCCAACCCTGACAGTTTTTTCAAAGAGGATATGAATCCCTGCAAAAAGGTTTGCCAGTGTATCCTGAAGTGCAAGGGCAACAGCAAGACCCCCAACACCTAATGCTGTAATGAATGGTGTAATAGAGATTCCGAGGTCACTAAGGATTATCAAAAAACCCAGAACAAATATTACGCCTTTAAGAATTCCATATGCAAGTCCTGTGGCAGGGATCGGGAGATTGGATTTCTGTATAAAATTACTAAATATCCTGCCTGAAAGGTTTGCAGCAGCAATAGTAATGGAGAGTATTACAATGGCATGAATTGTTTTGCTGAGATAAAAGATATACCTTTCCTGAATATCTGAGACAGCAATACCAAAGTAAAGCCCTATGGCTATGCACCAGTAAAGTGAAGGGGTCTTAAATGCCTTTATTATTATGTCGTCAATATCTGTCTCTGTTTTTCCTGCCCATTTATTAAGAACTCTAAAGGCAATACTTCTGAATAGAATTAATAAAGACACAGAAATAAAGGCTGTTCCTGCTGGAATTATAAGCTTCTGTAAATTCATATCCATTGTCGCCTCCTTGATAAAAATTTAAGCCAATTGACCAATATTCCGCTTTTTATTACCGTTCCACAATTATTATCTGCATATCCATAACATTTGTTCCTGATTGATGAAATATTTCCGAGCCATTATATTGTGTTTCCTCTTCACTTTCAAGGAGTTTACACCTTTTTATTATTTGGTACTTGATTGCGGTTTTATTGCCTCCTGACTCCCTACAATTTCACCCATATCTTTTATCATAGGTATCATTATGGCTACAAAAGGGATATTATCTACAAATGCCGACATAGCATCAGATAGCCTTGTTAAATTTTTCTGTGATTATCACAGCATAGGTCAGGACTAAAATTGAAGCTGCCATAGTCATACTATTATCCCCTTAGACTAATTTCTAATGTCCCTCAATCAGTTTCTCCACATCCTCACCGGGTATATTTGAGTTGAATACATAAGACCTTACAATGCCATATTTATCAAATATGATGTATAAATCCTTTGAATATGTAGTTCCTCCTGCACTCCATTTATTGTAAACATAAGTCCATGTAATATCACCGTTATCTATTCCCTTTCTGAATGGTAAACCGAAACTATTAATTATCTCCTGTTTTGTAGTCTTCCCTTTTTCAATTTGTTTCACGAAGGCAATATTAAAATCTTCCCCTACAGTTGCACAACCTGAAAATATAAAAAGGAGTAAAAAGAGAGCAAATATTTTTCTCATAAATCCTCCCATAAAAATATGAGTCAAAAATAAAAAAGCCCCCAACCATATGGAAGTCAGGGGCCCTTTTTAAAAATAACTATTTTGTCTTTATATAACCGGACTCCCAATATTTTTCAGAACCGTCATGCAGCGACCATTCTCCTCTTGTCCTGGCATGATGGACTGCCTTATCTTTATTGGCAGATGAAAAATCACGGGGGATTGAAAAGACCTGCTTTGGATAAATCAGGTCAGGGTCATTTATCTTATCATGGTTAGCCTTATATATGATTGGCCACATAAACGGATTCTCATAAACATCCTTATGCTTTGCTATCTTCCATAGAGATTCACCTTTTACCACCTCATGACTCGCCCTCTCCAATGCTTCCGCTGCTTTCGCTTCTTCTTTTGCCTTTGCCCTTGTTTCTTCTTCAGCTTTTGCAGCCTCTTCAGCCGCCTTCGCCTCTGCTTTTAATCTTACCTCTTCTTCCGCCTTCAATCTTGCTTCTTCATCAGCCCTTCTCTTTGCCTCCTCTTTAGCTTTTGCCCTTGCCTCATCCTCTGCCTTTAATCTTGCCTCTTCCTCTGTCCTCTTTCTCGCCTCATCTTCTGCAGATACTGAAGGTTTCTGGACAACAGGTTCTGGCGGCTTTTTCTTCGTACAACTCACCATGCTGAATAATAGAGCAGATAGGAGAACTGCACTACAGAAAATAACTAATGATTTGAAAGTATTATTTTTCATCTCCATGTCTCCTTAAAAATAAGAATTACCCTTCTCAAGAAAAACATTATTAAAAATTATCCACATTCTTGAGAAATAAGTGGAATAAGAGTATGTAATTGAATTGCCGTTATTCAGTTAAATCAAAAAGGGTGGTGGTCTATATAAAAGCTCAAGAAAAGAGATTATCTTAAGGAGTATAAAACTATTTTCAAAAGGTAATATCAGGAGGTAATATAATAAAACTATGCTGATGAATAGAAATTTTACATTGCAGCACGGCTTTAGATTTTCACTGTCATTGGAGTTAGTGTCCTCTACTATACTAAGCTTTTCCTGCTTTATTAGACTGAGCTGATAGAGATTCCTGGACAGGTTGATATTGATAATGCCTATTGATATGAAGAAGATGATGAAAATCAATATCACTTTTTTCATAAACTATATAATAACATTCTAAATATTTTTTTCAATAGATAACAGTCTAAATCCCAAATATCTCTTTATTTAAGAAACCTGTTCCATCATCCACTCAAGAAATTTCTTCACCTCTCCCTGGTCAGTCAGATAAAATTCAGTCTCACGGCATACACCGATGCAGATACCTGTGCCTGCTCCCCTTATTGCCTTGAAAGCATCCTCATCTGTAAGGTCGTCCCCAATATATATCGGAGTCCTTCCCTCTCCAAAATTTTTAATTATCCATGACACTGCATCGCCTTTATTCCATGCATTGATTGGTCTTATATCAAAAACCTTCTTACCTGTTGTAATCCTTAAATATTTCTCATACCCCTTTGCCTCTATCCTGAATCTGTCAATCAGTTCTCCAAGATATTTTGGATTCACCTTTCTGAAATGTATGCTTGCAGTAATCCCCTTATCTTCTATAAATACCCCTTGGATATGTGATAGTGCAATCTTTAACTTGCCTAAAAATTCCTGTAGAATATGACCGTTAACTGGTAACTCGGGGCACGGGGCACCCATCCTGTGGATGGGTCGCAGTGGATGGGTCGTGGTGACTGTCTTTTCGCCATCCCATATCTCATTCCCGTGATTCCCCGCATATATCATATCATCAATCCCTGTCCTTTCCCTTATATCCTTAAGCCCCCTTCCGCTTATTACAGCAATAGGGATATGCCTTTTTAATCCTGCAATAACAGACCGCATATCATCGGAAATAAATGCCATGTCAGGAGATTCAATAATAGGTGTGAGGGTTCCATCATAATCAAGGAATAAAAAGATTTTATTATGGACAAGCCTCTTCTTCAACTCATCAATATGGTCAAAGAGGTAGAGGCATTTTATATTTTTTTTAAGAAGGAGTGCCACTATTTCATGCAGGATATCTGAGACCCATTTATAGATATCCTTTCCCCTGACAAGTCTCCTTAACCCTCCCATTCTCTCCCTTTTCTCTTTTTCAGGCATTATCAATACCTTTCTTATACATTCTGAGAAGTCTTCAATATCATAAGGATTTACGAGCATTGCCCCCTCAAGTTCATCTGCCGCACCTGCAAGCTCACTTAAGATAAGCACACCCTTTTCATCAACCTGTGATGCCACATATTCCTTTGCCACAAGATTCATTCCGTCATACACAGAGCTTATTATAGCGACATCTGCCATTCTATAGTAAGCAACAAGGTCTTTATGCTCTACCTTCTCATCAATATATATTATAGGCTTCCATATGCCTGCAGAATATCTCCCATTAATCTTTGATATAAGCCCTTCAACAGTCTCTTTATAGCTTATATAAGGCTCTTTCATCCTTGTGGGGACAGCAATCTGAATAAAGGTAAATTTTTTAATAAATCTCTCATATCTTTCAAAAAAGAGATTAATCGCCTGGAGCCTCTTTATCAGTGCCTTTGTATATTCAAGCCTGTCCACCCCTATACCTATGTAACCTTTAAGTTTATATCTGTCTCTGATTTTCTTAATAGCGGCCTCTGTCCTTTGGGACGATGCCATAGAATTGAACTTCTCGTAATCCACACTTATTGGGAATGCCTTCAATCTTGTAATATGCCCCCTATAGGTAACAGTTGACTGATGATAATCTATATCGGCATTGAGTCGCTCTTTTACACAGTCTAAGAAATTTTTAACAAAGAGGGGTATCTGAAAACCTATAAGGTCATTGCCCAATAGCCCTTCAAGAATCTCCTTTGACTGCGGGCAGACCCTGAAGACACTCCAATCAGGCCAGGGGATATGCCAAAAATGGGCTATTATCATATCTTGCCTTTTCTGCCTCAAAATTAAAGGGACAAGACATAGGTGATAATCATGAACCCATACGATTGAATTGCCCTCAGCCTCCTCAAGGACTGCATTGGCAAAGGAGATGTTTGCCTTCATATAGTCTTCCCAGAATCTCTTCCTGAAATAGACTCTGTCAAGGGTTATGTGACAGAGGGGCCACAGCACCTGATTAGAGTATCCATGATAGTAATTCTCTATCAAATTCTGATTAAGCCATACCCTCTTCAATTTATAGGAAGGGTTTTCAGGCGGCACTGTAATACAACTTCTACCATTTACAACCTCCCTGTCTCCGCTCCCGCTCCCCCATGCCACCCATGTTCCGCCTGTTGCCCTCAGAATATTATCAAGTGCAGATGTAAGCCCACTGGCAGGCTTTTCAATCTTTATCTCTAAGCCTGCTTTTTTATGAATATATGGCTCCCTGTTGGAGACTATTATCAGGGTCTCTTCAGATAAATTTTCTTCTACGAATGCCTTCAATATCTCAGACATTACAACTCCAGAATGTTCTTCCCTTTATTTTCCAGTGAATACCACACAGATAAGTAATCTCTTACCTGCCTCGTTATGAGAAAATTATTTCTCACATATTCCCTCCCCGTCCCCCCCATCCTCTTTGCCATCTCAGGATTATTGAGAATCTGCCTTATCCTGAATGCAGTCCCCTCTACCGAATGGACAAGAAATCCTGTAACTCCATGTATTATCTGAAGAGGTATGCCGCCGGCAGCCCCGCCTATCACAGGCTTCCCCTTCCACATAGCCTCTGAGACCGTAAGCCCAAATCCTTCTTTCAGAGACTTCTGTAAGACTATAGTTGATGCCCTTTGTAAAGCATTTATGTCTCTATCACTGAATGGAGGCAATAATAAGATATGTATATCGGGGCTGCCTTCTGCAAACTCCTTTACCTCATTTAAGACTATCTCACCTTCAGGGTCATCTGTAGCAGGACTCCCGGCAAGGATAAGGATGCAGTCATTATATTTTCGGACATCTTTGTAAGCCTTTATCACGCCTATAGGGTCTTTAAATCTATCAAATCGTGATACCTGTAGTATTATCGGTCTGTCTGCAGGTATCTGAAATCTATTCAGTGTCCCTTTTATCTCATCATTTGAAAGCTCCATATTTTTTTCGCTTATAGGGTCTATTGAAGGGGGGATAATAAATTCCGAGAGGGGCATTGCCTTTGCGAATTTAGACACCGAGAAGATGGCAGCCTCATACCTTTCGCAATACCGCCTGAGATACTCATAGACATCTTTTTGGGGATTTGATACATCTATATGACATCTCCATATCCATTTGCCTCCTTTTTTGAATTCAATAAGCGGGACAGGCTGGGGGTCGTGGATAAGAACTGCGTCGGCATTAAGATTTATACTTTCAGCATTCCTTTTATTAATCTCAAAATGATAATCCCACATATCCTTTGTAATCTTCTCCGTCCTGCCGTGAAGGGCATTATGAATCTTTTTTGTAATATCAAAAAATCTTTTATCCCCCTCTATAATCTCCCACCTTGCGGCAACGCCGATTTCCTCTAAAATAGGAAGCATCCTGTGCAGTATCTCCGCCACACCACCGCCCGAACGGGTGGAGTTGATATGCAAAAATGTCCTATTTTTCAGTGTTTCGCAAAGCCTCATTATGAGAAGCAGATCTCCTTTTGGCGATATACCCGAATATCTCTCCATTACAATAACCTCGTAAAAAGTCAAAAATTAGCCATAAGGGTAAAAGGATTCTTATTGTTGTAAGGGCTAATTTTGTTTTGACTTTTTACGAGAACCTCCATCACTTTATAGCCTCCATATCGTTCTTTACCTCTGCCTCAAGAAGCTCCGATATATGCTCCCTTATTTTTTCTATATTGTGCATAAAGGGGTCTATTAATCTTATCTTTTCCGAAAGCTCCTTTTTCCCCAGCTCATCCTCAAACCATTTTGAAAAATCATCTATCCCGCCGAGCCTCCGTCTTGACTCATAGAAGTGATAGTATATTGAGCTTGCATCTATGTATTTAATCGCCATGAGAAATTCTGCGAGATTTTTAACCCTTATCCCTGCCGGGAATATGAATGTTACCGCCTCATTAAAATAAAATTCATTGCCAGACACTGCATCTCTCGGTTCAGGAAAATTTTTAAGATAGTCATCTATCACATTTAATAATTCCTTCCTTAAACCGTCTATATCTTTAAATGCATAAGGATCTATATTTGAAAGTATCTCCGACAAAGCCCTTTCTTCAATGCTTTCACCTGCCCACTGGGCAAAGTCATTTGTGTATTCAAGCACATGAGCCTTTAACGAATATTGATAGGTATGGTGGAATATTGACTCTTTGCTTACTGCTGATATTCCTTCCCTAAGATCATGGAGGTTTTTAGCCTTTTTACCCGTGGATTTAATTATGCTCGTATATTGCTTAAACTCAAATGGTATTGTCATTTCTTTTATTCCTTAAGTATTATCTGTATATCCATGACATTTGTCCCTGTAGGACCTGTTATCATATGAAACCTCTCACCTGATAGAAAATCGAGTTTTTTAAAAAAGTTATAGGAGTCATTATCAGCCAAATAGTGATTTGGATTTAAACCAAGCTCTCTTGNNGGTCCATCTGTCCCATCAGTGCCTGCAGATAACATTGTTATGCCCTTCATCCCTTCTATCTCAATTGCAAAGGCGAGTGCAAGTTCCTGATTCCTGCCACCCTCCCCATTTCCCTTCACTGTTACAGTTGTTTCACCGCCGCTAATCAGACACCTTATCCCTTTTATACCTTTTGCTTTTTCTGTAAGCCATCTCCCTACATCCCTTGCCTCACCTTGAAGCTCGGATGAAATTATTTCAGTCTCATAGCCCATTGATATAGCCTTCTCTTTTGCAGCAGTAAGGGCATGTTTAAGATTTCCAAGTATAAAGGCCTTACTCTTTTTAAAAAATACCTCTCTATTCTTCGGTGTATCCTTTATCTCTCCCATTAAACCCCGATTTAAAAGCCTTATCACATTTTCAGGCAATTTATCTACGAGATTATATTTTTCTATGACATTCATTGCATCTTTAAATGTGGTATTATCCGGCACAGTTGGGCCAGATGCAATGACATCAAGTTTGTCACCTATAACATCGGACAATATCAGAGTTATGAGTGTAGCTGGATGGGATATTTCCGATAGCCTTCCACCCTTTACATTAGAGAGATGCTTTCTTACTGTGTTAATCTCATTAATTCTTGCACCTGCTGAAAGGAGGAATCTGTTGACCTCTTTCTTCTCATCAAGTGTTATTCCATCCAACGGAGAGACGAGGAGTGCCGAGCCGCCGCCTGATAACAGGCAGATAACAAGGGTCTTCTCATCCGCACCTTCAAGAAGTTTTAAAATCTCCTCTGTGCCTTTAAGTCCCGCCTCATCTGGCAGAGGATGTCCCGCCTCTATCTGTCTTATCTTTTTTAACGGAGAGGTATGCTCATACTTTACAACTATAAGACCATCACTTATTTTATCTCCTATAACCTTCTCAACAGCTTGAGCCATAGAGGCTGTCGCCTTCCCTGCACCAATTACGATGATATTATTAAATTGATTGAGGTCATAGGAAACATCTTTGATGTTGAGAATATTGCCTTCAACTTTTAGGGACTGTAAGATTAGCCTGTATGGATTTACAGCATCAATGCCTGCCTTGAATATAGAAATGAGTTCATCTGTTTTCATCAGCCCTTAACTCGTAAAATATAAAGGAGGTAAATGTTTACTATGTAGGCAAGGAGTATGGCTATGGTATCCCAGCCGAGTCTTAAGAATGTCTTCCTCTCCAAACGATAGATGAGGCTCACTACAGCTATCCCTGTCATAAGGACTGCCATAAAACCTGTTACTGCATGATTGGCGGATACATCAGCCAGTAGAGAGCCTTTTATATAAAAGATGTCGTCTATGGCAAGGATTAATATGTTAAAAATGTTGCTCCCGAAGAGGTTTGCTATTGCCATATCTGTTGCACCAATCTTAAGGGCTGAAATGGAGACAACCACTTCGGGCAGTGATGTAGTCATGGCTATAAAGACAGTCCCT
>DNJG01000054.1 GCA_003489165.1 Nitrospinota bacterium
CCCTTTTTTTAAAAGTTTATTATAAATCTCCCGCCCATTTTCCATTCTAACTAAAATAAAATTTGCCTCTGTGGGGATATAATCTAAACCGAGTCTCCTAAATTCTCCATAGAGATACTCTTTCCCCTTTCTATTAACTTCCCTGCTCCTCTCTAAATGATTTTTATCTTTCAGTGCAGCTACGGCCCCTGTCTGCGCCAAAGAGTTTACATTAAAGGGCTGTCTCACCCTATTCATAAAATTTACAAGTTCAGCCCTTGCAAAACCATAACCTACCCTCAAGCCTGCGAGACCATATATTTTAGAAAATGTCCTTAATACTATTACATTTTTTCCATCCCTTACATATTTTACAGTATCAGGGAAATCTTCTCTTTCCACATATTCATAATATGCCTCATCAAATACCACGATTATATCGTCCCTTAATCTGTCCATGAATCTCTCTATATCTCCTCTTCCGACTGCTGTCCCTGTTGGATTATTGGGATTGGATATAAAAAACATTTTAGTCTTTTCTGAAATCGCTTCTGCCATTCTTTCAAGGTCATGGGTAAAATCCTTCAAAGGAACAACTACACCTCTGCAGTTTGCAGCCTGAGTCACCAGCTTATACACAATGAATGACTGGTCTGCAAACACAATCTCGTCCCCCGGATTTAAAAATGTCCTGACCGATAGCTCTATAATCTCATTTGAGCCGTTTCCAAGAATTATATTTGACGGTTTTATATTAAAATACTCAGCGATTGCATCTTTAAGATAAAATCCGCTCCCGTCAGGGTAACGGTGGATATTTGGTAATGAATCCTCTATTGCTTTTAGTGCCTTTGATGAGGGGCCTATTGGGTTTTCGTTTGATGCCAGCTTGATGGAGTCTTTAATCCCCAACTCCCTCTCAAGCTCTTCTATAGGTTTGCCGGGCTCATAAGGTATAAGATTCTTTATATGTTCAGGAATTTTTAACTCCATTTTATTTAGAACACGAATCACACGAATAGACGAATTTCACGAAAAATAAATTGCGGTGTAAGGAAAAGTTTTATAATCCACCGGAAAATTAAAGAGCGTGAGACTTCTTGTTTTTAAATTCTTGAATTTCATTCGTGGTATTTGTTAATTTGTGGAATTCGTGTTCCTCTTCAAATCCATTTCGGATAAGAGCCGAGTATTTTCAAGAATAAAACTTCCTTCTTAAGCCTTTCTATAGTCCTGACAACATTCTTATCCTCTACATGACCTTCAAAGTCTATGAAGAAGACATATTCCCATGCCCTTTTTCTTAATGGCCTTGATTCAATCTTTGTAAGATTAATCCTCTCCTTTGCAAATGGCTCCAGAATGTGATACAGAGCACCAACCTTATCCTTTATAGATACGAGTATTGAAGTCTTATCACCCCCGCTTTTAGCCCTTTTTGTCTTGCCTATGATGAGGAATCGGGTATAGTTATTTTTATTATCCTCTATCTTCCGTGCCAGTATATTTAATCTGTAAAGCCCTGCCGCTGCCTCACTTGCTATTGCTGCAGCCCCTTTTTCTTTCGCTGCCATCTCTGCCGCCCTTGCAGTGCTTGAAACCTCATAATGAGAAATGTCTGAAAGATTTTTCTCAAGCCATGACCTGCACTGTGCAATAGGCTGAGGATGCGAATATATCTTTTTTATCCCTTTTATATCCTTTCCCCTTGACATAAGAAAGTGGTGTATCTCCAGAAATATCTCGCCGCATATATTGACACTTGAATCTACAAAAAGGTCAAGCGTGTGGGTCACAACCCCTTCCATTGAATTCTCTATCGGGACAACACCATAGTCAGCTCTCCCTGTTTCCACCTCCGAAAAGATTGTATCAAGTCTATCTGTTGGAACATAAACGGCAGATGAGCCGAACTGATTCATAGCCGCGAGATGGGTGAAGGTAGCCTGTGGCCCAAGATATGCTATAGTAAGGGGTCTCTCTAAAGAGAGGGTAGCGGATAGAATCTCTCTATATACTGATTTAAGAGAATCATTCTGAAATGGCCCCCTGTTTATCCTGCTTAAGCGGTTTACTATCTCCCTTTCTCTGTCAGGAACATGGAAATTACTCTTTGTCTTTGACTTCTCCTTCCCTATCAAGATGGCAAACTCAGCCCTCTTGTTCAAGAGCTCCAGCAATTTCTCATCAATCTCATCAATCCTTTTTCTTAATTCATCAATTTTACTCAATATAAATTACCATCCTTATCAAAAATTTTCACAAAATTTTCAACGCATGTTGGACAGAAGTGTATCCCTGAGCTTTCTCTGATCATTCTTATTGCATCTTCTTTTTCTAAGCATTTACGATAAGGTCTTTCAGTTGTGAGGGCATCGTAAGCATCAGCTACTGCCAATATCCTCGCACCTAATGGTATATCCTCGCCCTTTATCCCCTTTAAACCGTTACCATCGTATTTTTCATGGTGGTAAAGTATGTACGGGATTATATCCTTCAAACTCGGTATAGGCTGAAGTATAGCCGCACCTTTTTCAGGATGTTTCTGTATCATCTTATACTCCTCAGACGTAAGCTTATCTCTTTTAAATAGTATCTCATCTCTTATTCCTATCTTTCCGATATCGTGGAGGAGGGCTGCAAGCCTCAGTTTCTCAATCTCCCCTTTACTCAAGCCGATTGAGCTTGCTATCATTACAGTATATTTAGCTACATTCTCTGAATGGTAACGGGTATAAGTATCCCTTTCATCCAAAGCCTTCGCAAGTGAGGATATACTTGCAAGCATAAGATCCCTCTCAATCTCAAGTATTTCCCTTTTTTCTGCAAGGAATCTTTCTATGATAACTACTACCTTTTCAATGGTAAAAGGTTTTAATAAGTATGCATTTATACCTGCCC
This sequence comes from Nitrospinota bacterium, assembly GCA_003489165.1. Lineage (GTDB taxonomy): Bacteria > Nitrospinota > Nitrospinia > UBA9942 > UBA9942 > UBA9942. The sequence goes on from DNJG01000054.1 coordinate 2,881, forward strand.
TCTTCCCAAGCCCTCTTGCGCCTCTGCTCCCCTTTGAAGTCAGTGCAACAAATGGTATGTGTTTTATGAATTGATTTGTCTTTACCTGTCTGCAAAACTCAAACCCATTCATTTTGGGCATCTCAATATCGGAAATGATGATATCAGGCAATTCAGCAAGTGCCTTTCGTAGCCCCTCCTCACCGTCTGATGCAGTAATAACAGTAAAACCCTCTTTACTAATTCCATTATTCAGAACACTTATTATGGTCGGGCTGTCATCAACAATAAGTATCTTTTCCTTCCTTCTGTTCAGTGTTTCATTCAGAACACTTTCAACCTTCGAAATAAGCTCCTCCATAGAAAAAGGTTTCGTTATATATTCATCCGCACCTGCATTAAAACCTTTTTCTATAATCATATCATCTGCATGGGCAGAGACTATCATTACTGGAATGCCCGCCATATCACTTTTACTTTTAATCTCTTTACAAACCTCCAGACCATCCTTGCCGGGCATGGTTATATCGGTAATTACAAGGTCAGGTTTTATCTTAGATATGTCTTTTATGGCAGATGTCCCGTCATACATGCTGAATATTTCGTATTTATCACCCTTCAAGATATTTTTGATTACATTGTGAATCACCTCTTCATCATCTATTAGCATTATCCTCTTCTTGCTTATGGGCAGGCTATTTATCACAAGCTCATAAAGGCTCTCTATATCCGAGCCTAATACCCATGTCTTATCTCCATTATGATTAACAGCCCCTTCTCTTTGAGACGGCTCAAACTGGATAGAGATAACAGGAATATCCGCCGTATCTTTATTACTCTTAAGCATATTATAGATTCCAAGTTCCTCAAAGATGATAACCATATCAGGCTTGCTATCCTTTGCTGAACTTAGCAGGTTTTTCGGAGGCACAACCACAGGTTTTATAACTTTGCTATGTTTGAACATGGATATAATGATATCATCCATCAGCTTATTATCGGTTGATATCAGTACCGTTTTTTCATCCATAATTATTATTTTATTAAGGTTAGATTTTAGTGGTTAGTGGTCAGCACTCAGTGATCATTTGTGGCACATTCAGCTACATTTCTTCCTTATCCCTTCATTGGCATTTATAAAGGAGACGATGTTTTCTTTTGCCTTTTTGTAAATCTGTTCTTCAACAGACTGAAGGACAAGCCTCCCAAAAAGAGTTGTTACACCCGGTATAACAGGTATATTTTCAGGGTTTTTTTTAAATTTATCCACTTTTTTTGTGATTTCACTATTATCATAAAGCTCATTTTCAGAATAGATATATTTTGCCTTTACATAATCCCTTTCCTTTTTTTCACTCAGGCTCAAACTTGTAACAATATTTTCCATATCAACAGATAAAGGGGCTTTACCTTTCTTAGAGATAATATCTTTAATTGCCTTAAAATATTTTTCTTTAGTAGCACGGGAGGATAGAATATCAAGAGGAATCTTGGAGCTTATTTCAAACACCACCCCTTCACGGGTCACCAACGGAGAGCCAATCTCATATGTAATGCCATGACTCTCAAAACGGTTATCCTTCTTTGGTTTATACTTGTCACGGAATTCGGAACGAAGCCTGTTAAGGCTTCTTGATATAGTCTCCTGAAATAAATGTTCTTTTAAGGTAGGCATATCCCCCCCCTTTAGTTAAGTTGTTAAAAAATATCACAAATTTTCAATATAGTCAACCCTCAAATATGGTAGTATAGATATACATTATGTTCTCTTTTTTAAAAAATAAGATTATAAGAGAAATTATCGGGGTACTATTTATCGCATTTGCACTATTCTCCTTCATAAGCCTAATCTCCTATCATAGTGATGATCCTTCATTCAGCAAGTATATCTCTACAAAAATACCAGTTAAAAACTATGCAGGGATTGTTGGTGCATATCTCTCTGATGTGCTTGTCCAGTTTATGGGAGGCGGCTCATATTTTATAATTATCGCATCTCTGCTATTCGGATGGACTATCTTCCAAAATGAAATGATAAGCCTCTCTATTTTTTCATTGATTGGCGGTATATTAAGCACCACATTCCTATGCTCCCTCATTTATCTATTATTCAGGACAGACCCCTTTTTCGGAAACGTAGCCCCCTCTGGAGGTGCATTGGGATATTTTATCACTGAGGAGTTGATATGGCTTTTCAATAAAGGGGGTGCATACATAGTTGTATTTACACTGCTTATATTTTCCATCCTCCTGACCACCCGCATCTCAATTGGAGATACGCTGGCAAGATTAAATGGCATTACTGGTTTTTTACTTAAGGGATTATCAGCTATCAAGCCAAAGGGAGTTAAGAAAAAAGAGAAACGGGTAAAACAGCCAGCACAAAAAATTGAATTAGTTCAGCAACCCCAAGATATAAACACTGAACCTCCGAAGATAGTCTCAACAGTGAGGGATGATGAAGAAAAAAAGGAGGATTTTGAAATAGAGAAGAGTTTTGAGTCCTACGATACAACCGGGGAATATACTTTGCCCTCCCTTTCACTCCTCGATTCCCCTTCACCTACAGTAAAAAAGAGGGATGAAGATGAACTGATAAATAATTCATCCATACTGGAAAAAAAACTTATTGATTTTGGTATTGAGGGAAAAGTAGTGCAGGTGCTTCCCGGCCCGGTAATTACAATGTATGAATTTGAGCCGGCATCAGGTATCAAGGTGAGCAGGATAATGAGCCTTGCAGATGACCTCGCACTTGCGATGAAGGCAATAAGTGTAAGGATATTAGCTCCTGTCCCCGGTAAATCTGTTGTAGGAATAGAAATACCAAATGTTCACCGTGACTCGGTTAGCCTTAAAGAACTCCTCAGTTCAGATGAATTTAAGAAGGCAAAATCAAAACTATCACTTGGGCTTGGAATGGACATATCAGGTAAACCTGTGGTCACAGACCTTGCACAAATACCTCACCTCCTTGTTGCTGGTGCAACAGGGTCAGGAAAAAGCGTTGGAATCAACAGTATGATATGCAGTATCTTATTCAATTCCACACCCGATGAGGTAAAGATGATAATGATAGACCCGAAAATGATAGAGCTCTCTATATATGACGGCATTCCTCATCTGATTGCACCTGTAGTAACAAATCCAAAAAAGGCTGCTAATGCCCTAAGGTGGGTTGTTGAAGAGATGGAGAGGAGATACAACTCTCTTGCAGAAAAGGGTGTAAGAAATATCGTTGGATACAATAAGATAATTGAAGAGTCAGAAGGCAGAAGACAGAAGCATGTCCTGAGCAAAGTCGAAGGAACAGAAAACAGAAGGCAGAAGCCTGCCTTGAGCAAAGTTGAAGGAACAGAAGTGGAAAATTCAGAAGAGATTATTGAGGAAAAAGAGGAAAAGAAATTACCCTATATTATTGTCATAATAGATGAACTGGCTGATTTGATGATGGTGTCTTCAAAAGATGTGGAGGATGCCCTGACACGTCTTGCACAGATGGCAAGGGCAGCAGGGATACATCTCCTTGTCGCAACGCAGAGGCCATCAGTTGATGTCCTCACAGGGATAATAAAGGCAAATTTTCCATCGCGTATATCCTATCAGGTTTCATCAAGGATTGATTCCAGGACTATCCTTGATACAATCGGTGCTGAAAGGCTGCTTGGAAAAGGAGATATGCTCTTCCTCCCGCCGGGAACATCAAGATTGCAGAGGATACATGGTGCCTATGTATCAGAGGTAGAAATTAAAAAAGTAGTTGAGTTCCTTAAAAAACAGCAGAAACCAATATATTTAGAATCCATACTAAAACCAAAAATAGATGAGATAGCAGAAGATGAAGGGGAAGACTCTGATGAGCTTTATGACCAGGCAGTCGCCCTTGTATCATCAACCCGTCAGGCGTCAATCTCAATGATACAGAGGAGACTCCGTATTGGCTACAACCGTGCCGCCCGCATGATTGAGCTAATGGAGAAGCACGGGCTCGTAGGTCCCGCAGACGGTGCAAAACCAAGGGAAGTATATGTAAGGGATATTAATGATAGCGGAACTGTCAATACATAGAAATCACTTAGCTGTAGTCTTTGATACCTTATCAGACGACTTTTTTGCGGTTTCTGATTTCTTTTCCTCTTTCTTGCCTTCCTTTGCAGGTTTCCCTGCGTAATCTGTTTTATACCACCCTGTCCCTTTAAGGACAAAGGATGTATTGGATATCTTTTTATGGAGTTTCCCTCCGCACTCTTTACATTTCTTGAGCGGTTTGTCAGCTATCCTCTGGCTTATTTCAAATTCATGACCACACTTATCGCATACATATTCATAAATTGGCATTTGTTAATTTACCTCCTCTTGTAATTTAAAATTATCTCTTACATTATACTATCAAACTCTCTATTTTATTGTCAAAGAACTGAAATTTTATATTTATGATAAAAATCATAGTAGGGAAAATCTCATTTATATATATTAGAATAACATTAAATAATTTTTTAAGGAGGAAATAAAAATGAGCAGACCGACTGAAATTTTATCCAATGACCATAAGGTTGTATTGGAAAAACTGAAACTCATGGAGCAGACCATCAATAATCTCAAGTCCGCCAACGTGAAGAATGTCCTCACAGATTTAAAGACTTTCCTCAGGAAGGAGGCAGATTTACACTTCAAGAAGGAAGAGGCTGCCCTGTTCCCCGAAATGGAAAAGTTCATTCCAAGAGATGAAGGTCCAATCGGGCAGATGTTATTGGAACATGAAGACCTTTACAAATACGAGGACAACTTCATCAGAGGAGTTGACCTGTTTTCAAAGGATGAAAACAATGGAGAGGCACAAAAGCTTATAAGAGAAAATGGAAACAGTTTTATCAATCTCCTAAGAGAGCATATCTACAAGGAAGACAATATGCTCTTCATGATGGCTGATATGCATCTTGAAGAGGACCAGATAAATGCAATAATGAAAAAGTTTGAGGAATTGGACAAAGCCCATTAATTTTATCCATTCCCCCTCAACCCTACGACAGGACATGGGTCTCACTGCTGGTTAACTGAAGAAATACATCCTCTAATCCACTGGAGACCTGTGCCTGTTTTTGTAGGTCATTCATATTGCCGAGTGCAATAAGTTTCCCCTTATTAATTATGCCTATCCTGTGACACATCTCCTGAGCGACTGGCATTGTATGAGTTGACATGAATATTGTCACCCCGGATTTTGTAAGCTGTTTAAATATCTCCTTTACCTGTCTCATCCCCTTAGGGTCAAGACCTACCATTGGCTCATCAACTATAATAACCTTTGGGTTATGGATAAGGGCTGCTGTGATTACAAGCTTCTGCCTCATCCCGTGTGAATAGCTTTCCACAAGCTCATTCTCAAAGTCTTTTATGGCAAATAGATTAAGAAGTTCTTCCCTCTTTTCTTTTACAAAATCCCCATTTACCTGATACAGTTCAGCAACAAAATCTAAAAATTCCCCTCCGGTAAGTTTCTCATAGATAAAGGGTTTATCAGGTATATATCCTATTATGCCTTTTACCTTCTGAGGGTCTCTCTGAATATCGTATCCGCTTATTTCAATAGTCCCCTCATTTGGTTTGAGAAGCCCTGCGAGGAGTTTTATTGTTGTTGTCTTGCCTGCACCATTTGGACCGAGAAAACCAAAACACTCCCCGGCAGGAATGTTAAGATTGAGGTCAGAGACAGCAGTCAGATTGCCATAATGTTTTGTAAGATTTTTTATATTTATCATTAGAATAAAAACTTAATTATCCGCAGATTACTCAGATTTTTACAGATTTTTTTAAAAAATATTTTGTTTTAATCTGCGGTAATCTGCATAATCTGCGGACAAAATTTATTTTCTTTTAGTTTTTCAAGATACCATTTTCTCCACCCATTAAACATAGATATAGCTTCTTCTGTCCTGTAATCAGGATATGTCCATTCTAAAGTTGTGAATGACTTTTTAATAAAACGGTAGGTAAGCTCGGCATAAATACCATCTGTGAGGTATGGCCTATGTCCATAGTTTTTTGTAGTAGCCAAGACAAGCTTTTCGGCAGTTATATATCCAGGATCAATATTGATTTTACGATTATCAGTTGAAGAATCAGCAAGATCAGATTCCATTTCATTTGTTTTGATCTTAATCATTGGAAGATTATCAACATTCATTAATTTTTTAAAGCTTATGAACTCCCTCTTTAAACCTTCTCCCATTTCTTTATTGTAATGATCTGTAAAATTGAAGGGGATTGGAATGCTCTGCTGATATATCTCCCCGAATTCATCAACCAGTTTTACCTTTGCAGATTCTTCTATTTCAATATCCCTATATATCAATCCTGCAAACAGCATAGCAGGTTGTGGATAATTTATTTTACCCATGATTTTTAGCCACTGACTTTCACTGACTCATTAAAAACGGTTCAAACAGTTTAAACGGCTCAAACGGTTTAAAAAGTCCGTGTAAGTCTGTGGCTGGAATTTGTTTAATATCTCACACTGAAATCCTTAAACTCTCCTTTGTAATCATCCCACTTTGCAACCACATCATTTACTACTGCCCCCGGAGGTCCCTTGTGACACCATGTTATCAACCTTTCTACCTTTTCCTTATCCCCTTCTGCAGTTATCTCAACTGTTCCATCATGCGTATTCCTGACCCATCCCTTAACTCCAAGCATCTGTGCCTGATTTCTTGAATTTGCCCTGAAAAATACCCCCTGCACAATACCTGAGACAATTATATGAACCCGTGTATTCATTATAAATATTTCAGTCTTCAGTTTTAAGTTGACTGCCAACTGCTGACATATCAACCGGTTTTCCAAATAATCGGGCTATAATTATGCTTATCTCATAAAGAACCAGCAAAGGAATAGCCATGATAAACATGGTAAATATATCAGGAGGTGTAATGACTGCGGAAAGGATAAATATTCCAAGTATGGCATATCCCCTTTTCTGGGATAGAAATTCGGGTGTTGCTATGCCTATCTTGCTTAAGAAAAAAATGACAACAGGAAATTCAAATATGACACCAGAGCCTATCATAAACCTTCCAACAAAGGAGATATAGTTATTTACTGAAATCATCGGTTTTAGCTCGCTACCAGCAAAGCTTAAAAGGAATTTTGTTCCAACTGGCAGGACAATAAAATATGAAAAAGCTGAACCAATGATAAAACATACTGTAGCTGAAATTATGAATGGGAGTGTATACTTTTTTTCCTTTTCAAGAAGCCCCGGTGCAACAAATGCCCAAAATTGATAGATTATCACAGGGAGAGAAAGAAAAATTGCCACAAAGAATGCAATTTTAAGATTGACAAAAAATGCCTCTGTAGGACTAATAAAAATAAGTTTTTGATTCAACGGCTTCTGGACAAACCTCATAATATCTTCCGAATATGTGTAGCATATCCCAAACCATACAGCAATCGTAGCTATTATGATAATCAATCTCCATCTGAGTTCCTCTAAATGCTCTGTAAAAGGAAGCTTCTCTTCAGGAGCAACTTTTCTAATCTTTATTTTTTTTATGTCCTGACTACTCTCCACCCTTTTTATCCTCCTCTTCTTTAATACTTGTCTTGTAAAGGTCAGTTTCAGCTGTGTTAATAGAATCCTTTACATTTCTTAATGCTTTCTGAAATTCTGCATAACCCCTCCCGAGTGCCATTGCAATCTCGGGAAGCTTATCAGGACCAATTATTACAATTGCAATGACAAGTATCACAATCAACTCTGGCATCCCTATTCCAAACACTTTTGAATCCTCCTGTATCTACTCATGAAATCATAATTTATAACCTTTGTTTTTTCAATGACTATTTTCTTGATTATTTTCTTGATTTTATCTTACCGAAAAAGGAATTATTAGATGTGGTTAAACTGACTGGCTGAACAACTATTGTCTCGTATGGGCAAACATGGCAAATAAACTGCCACTTAATACACCGAAAATATACCAGTTTTAAATAATATGTCAAGGATGCTATAATTATCCCCATTATGAGAAATTATATCATAAAAAGATTTCTCCTATTCTTCCCTGTCATAATTGGTGTAATGACACTCGTATTTCTTATAATTCATCTCATCCCCGGAGACCCTGTAGAATTGATGCTTGGAGAGAATGCACAAATTTCAGATAAAGAAAAACTGAGGTCAGAGCTTGGGTTAAACAAACCTATAATTGACCAGTATCTTACTTTTATGATTAATGCCTTTAAAGGAGATTTGGGGAGGTCTATCTATTCACAAAAGCCAGTCTTTACAACTATATTGGAAAGGTTTCCTGCAACATTAGAGCTGACACTATGTGCGATTTTCGCTGCATTAATAATCTCCTTACCTCTTGGCATTATAGCAGCTTACAGGCAATACTCTATATTTGATAACGGTTCAATGTTTCTATCACTCCTTGGCATTTCAATACCTAATTTCTGGCTTGGCCCACTCTTGATAATCTTATTCTCTGTAATGCTTGGCTGGCTTCCCGTTGCAGGGAGAGGAGGTATAAGTCATATTATCCTTCCATCAATAACCTTAGGAACTGCACTATCTTCAATCCTCAGCCGGATGACCCGCTCAAGTATGCTTGATTCCCTGAAGGAGGAATATGTAACAACAGCGAGGGCAAAGGGATTAAGTGAGAATACCGTAGTAATAAAACATGCCCTTTCAAATGCAATGATACCAATTATAACCATAGTAGGGCTTCAATCCGGCGCCCTTCTCTCAGGTGCAATAATTACAGAGACAATATTTTCATGGCCCGGGATAGGAAGGCTTACAATACAGGCAATCAATACGAGAGACTATCCTCTGCTGCAGGGCTGTATACTCATTATTTCCTTAAGTTATGTAGTAGTAAATTTAATCACGGATATCCTTTATGCATATTTTGACCCAAGGATAAAGTATGAATAATGAAAGTTCAAAGTTCAAAGTTCAAAGTTCAAAGTTAATATTTGTTGGAGGGTTTGTAATCTTATTCCTGATATTGACTGCCATTTTTGCACCATTAATGGCACCTTATGACCCAAAGGAACAGAATCTATATGAAGGATTAAATACTCCTGACCACAAACACCCTCTCGGACAGGATAGACTGGGAAGGGATATTTTAAGCAGAGTGATATACGGTTCCAGAATATCCCTGATTGTTGGAATATTAGTTGTAGGCATATCTTCCACCATTGGTGTAACTATCGGCTCTATCTCAGGTTATGTCGGCGGAAAGGTTGATGAAATCATAATGAGGTTCTGTGATATTGTCCTTGCATTTCCGGGGATACTCCTCGCCATAGCCATTATGTCAGTATTGGGACCAAGTTTGAACAATGTAATTATTGCGTTATGTGCAATGGGATGGGTTAGCTATACCCGTCTTATAAGGGCTCAGATACTCTCCTTACGGGAGAGGGAGTTTGTAGTAGCTGTAGATTCACTTGGAGGAAGTTCATCACGAATAATATTAAGACATCTCTTGCCAAATGTAATATCACCTTTAATTGTAGAGGCAACATTCGGAATGGCTGGCACAATAATAGCCGAGGCAGGTTTAAGTTTTTTAGGGCTCGGAGTCCAGCCCCCTAATCCAAGCTGGGGCTCTATGCTAAATGAGGGAAGACAGTTTCTTCTTATAGCACCTCACCTGACCATATTTCCCGGTCTTGCAATAATGATTACAGTTCTCGGGTTCAATTTTTTTGGAGACGGGATAAGGGATTTAATGGATGTAAAGAATAAATAACAAATCCCAATACTCAAATTCCAAACAAATTCCAAATCACAATATCCAATGACATAAAACATTGTGATTGAAAGTTTGGTAATTGGAATTTATTTGTTATTTGGTGCTTGATTATTGGAATTTTCATCCTCCTTTGTCTCCTACCATATAAGGATATTGGGTCTTTCTCGTAACATCACCCCAGAAATTTTCTTTAATATAATGGCATGTCCTGCACTCTTTCGCCCTCTTGAAACTTTCAGATGGATATTTCTTTGATATATTTATAACATGGTCATCGGGGGATAGATTCCTGTGGACATGACAGCTCTGGCAGTATTCATAAGCAACCTTATTTCCTTCATTCACAGGCAGTTTCCCATTAAATGCCTGTTTCAAAACAGACTTGCTACAACCGCCAAATATTAAAGGAACTGCTAATATAAAAACAATGTAATATCTCTTCACATTTTATATAATACGGTTAATCTTAACAGGAGTCAAGGACGATTAAATATTTTAAATGGTCATTTCAACTTTTTTACGACGTTCCTTAAATCTCTTCAGTCTGAAGATGCCTTCCCTCTCCTTCTCCTCCAGCATCCTCTGAATATACTTAATCCTCTTCGTTAGAGATGGGATAAGTATCTCTTCAAGTGCATTTATCCTGCGGCTGGTTGTCTGAATCTCGCTTCCCAATCTCTTAAGCCTGATTTCCTTTGATGCTACGGAAACAATACTGCCCAGCACATCTTCAAACTTTTCTGTTACCTCATTTATCCTGTAAGGCTCGGATATAGGGGATGTTCCCCTCGCATCTATCGCCCTCTTGAGATTTACATCTTCTATCTCAGGAACTATAACACCCATTACATTTTTAGACTTGATATTAACATCTATATCCCTCTTATAGGCATAGGCACTGGATTTTAAAATATCATCACCGAGAAATACCCTGGCGAGTGTTATGGATGTAAATGCGTTATCAAGCTTTTTTTCTATAATATCCCTTACCTCCGCAACATCTTTCATACTGACAAAAAACTCCCTGACCAGCACCTCTCTCTTGCTCCTGAGCATTCTAACACCATCCTTTGCAAGCCCATGACGGATTTTAAGACTTAACAGATTCAGTCTTGTTGGCGATGTCTGGTTCATAAGAAATTCTCTTTAAAAAACTCTTGCTGGTTCCATAGATTACTCTTTAACCTTACCATACAGAGATGCTCTTAACTCCCTAATAATTTCAGTAGAAGTCTTTTCAGGCGAAACTATCCCCTTATATTTTCCAAGCAGTTCATTAGCAATGCTCTTCTTTCCTCTTCTAACAGGTTTCTGAAACTTTTTTATTGAAGCAATTGCTTGTTGTAGTGTTGTAGGCATGTTCATTTACTTCCCTGCTTTTAAGAATAATGGAGTCAGTCATAACAAGTCAAGGGAATTGAAAACCAGTTATAAAACTCTCTTGATGTAAGGATTGTAGAGGAAGATTATTCCTTATACCCCTGATCTTCCAGTTTTTTCCTTTCCATTGCAAGACGCTTGACATTATTAATCTCATAAAGACATTTCTCGCATGATTTTATCTTATTTGCCTCATTGAATGCCTCCTCTGCCTCCTTGAACATATAGCTATATTCATAGGCAAGCCCCAGATTATACCATGCACCATCATGGGTCGGGTTTTTCTGAACAGCCAGTTTAAATTCCTCTATGGCATCACTCCATCGCCCCACCTTTGCAAAATTTATCCCCCTTTCAAGTTCAGGAATATTTTTATCTGTAGGAGCAAATACAACCCTGACATAATCAGTATAAGGGGCAATCATCTTTATAAAGGCACCAACAATAGCACTTACAGCCTCATTCATAGCATTCTCCCTATCAGGGTCTTCGGGTGTCTTATCATCTGCCCAAGTTTTCCTTACTGTCTCCTTTGAGATTGTCTTTGCAGCTACAATCTTGCCTGTATGTAAACCGATTACCCTGAAGGTTGCTGTAACATTCGCTGTTCCTGTCTTTGTATAGGTGCGATGAGTCTTCTTTTCCCTATCCTCCCAATCCTGATATGTAGTCTTTAGCTCATATTTATAAGTTGATACATTGCCTAAAATAATTGTGGCAGCACCTATTAACTTACCAACCTCTGCCGCAGTCCTTTCATCAATTGTGCCGCTGATATTAAGGGCATGTTCCTGCATTATCCTGTTAATTTGAGACCTCTCAAGCACCTCAAATTTATTTGTCTCAAATAATCTGCTTGTAAGCAAATCAGCTATTGCCTGCCCTCCATTTCCTGTAATCTCTCCTACAGCAATCTTATTAATCCCCCTTAAGTTTACCTCAGCAGGTCTAATCACAGGAACAAGGGCTGAGGGAGAGGCACAACTTGTAACGATAATTGCCACTGCCGAAATAGAAACTAATACCCGATACAGTTGATGCCTTTTCATTTAGTCTCCTCCTAATTATTCATGATAACGAAACTTCTGCTATTTTGCCTGTTGCTTCATTCATAATGAGTAGCTTCCCATCATCCTCTTTTTCGAGTTGTTCATTAGCATTTAACAGTTCTATGCCATAGACTGTTCCATCAGGCGCCAAGTCTATGTTCATTTCGTCACTTATCTTGACAGTTTCTACCTCTACAGATTTTTCATGCAGCCGTATGTAGGCTATGTTATGTTTTGGGTCGTATGTTAATTTCATATAATTACCTCCATTTTTTTAATTAGCATATTGACTTTAGATGTTTTGGTCAAGCCCAAAGTGATTTTTGTAAGTGATTTTCTGTGTATAAAACTGCCCTCTTTTCTCCCAAATTCTCCTATCTATACTAACGGCAATAAATAACTTGATGTAGGGCAGGGCTTTAGCCCTGCAAATAAGCAAGCCTGAAGGCTTGCCCTACAAGTTATTTATTGCCTTCGCTATAATAGAGTGTCACTAAAGTTCCTTGGGTTTTAAGGGAGGGCAAAATGCCTGTAAAAGTATAAAAACCTTTCCTCAGTGCGAAACCCCTGCACCCCTGTAGCGCCGACATTTATTGTCGGCTGCAGGCGGGGGATGAACCCCCGCACTACATTATAAAAAAACCTTAGAAAATAGAAAATTAGAACTTAGAAAATTATTGAGGCGAAAGAACCAACCGAAACCCGAAGTTGTAGTCCCGTTCCCCCGGCCCGTCCCTGACGCGGTTAGCCGTTCGCAACCTCTGGGGAGTGTCGCCCCACGAACCGCCGCGAAGCACACGGTGCTGACCACTGCTTGCACCTTCAGGGTTATTTTTAGGACTCTTTCTGTAATAATCATCAGCATACCAGTCATTCGTCCATTCCCATACATTGCCTGTCATGTCATATAGCCCAAGTCCATTCGCCTCTTTCTGTCCTACTGGATGGGTTTTACTACCTGAATTGCCGCTATACCACGCTACACTGTCAATATTATTGCCTCCTGAATATTTCTCACTCTTGCCGCCGCTTCTTGCTGCATATTCCCATTCTGCCTCTGTGGGAAGTCTAAATTCCCCCTTAACAAAGGGGGTTAGGGGGGGGTTGCATGGGTTGGATTTATAAA
>DNJG01000061.1 GCA_003489165.1 Nitrospinota bacterium
CTTAACAAGGGCTACAGGACAAAGGATATACATGAAGATGGCAAAAAATTAGTAGGGACAAAGGAGATGGGGAGATTAATACGAGAGGCAATAGAAAAGTAAACACCGTTACACCCCATCCTGAAGGACAGGGCATTTTTGGGGAAGATTTTTAATTTCGCCATTCTGGGTATAACGGGGTAAACCTGCTCATCCATAAAATAATTGATATCACTCAACCTCTTTTAAAAGGGCATGGAGTTTTCTATCACGTCCAACCTTCTTTGCAAGTTCCCGCGCCTTTTTTATTTCTTTTCCTGACATGCTTTTAAGAATCTCTATCGCATCCAGTTCATCTTTTCTACCGCCTGCCTTAAGTTTCATCGCTAAAAGATATGGCAGGGGCATTATAGGAAAAGAGAGTTTATCAATAGTTTTTGCCAGCCTTATTCCTTCCAATTCCCACTTATAACGGACTAAAAGAATATCAATACGGGGATATTCTCCTTCACTATCATCTATAATTATCAAATCATGCTTGAGAGGGTCTGATGGGTCTTTACTTGCCTCTATGAAGCGAGGCTTAAAATTTGGGGATAGATATTCTTTCAAGAAACCATAAAAAGATTTCCCCATATTTTCCTGCGGTGAATAGAAACATACATCTATATCAAGAGTTGTCCTTTCAATTCCATAAAAAATAACGGCATAACCGCCTATTAAAGCAACCTTTGCCTCAGTCTTATGCTCCTGTTCAAACTTCGTGACGGCGTTTCTTATCACGGTTAATGTATCTACGATAGATTTCACCTTTTGATATTCCCTCTTCCTTTGCCTTTATGGAGATAACTTCGTAAAGGAGCATTTCCATCTTTAATATCCTATCTACAGGCGTAAGCTTGAGAAATGCCTGCCTTTCCTTCTCCTTTAGTTGTTCTATAATTCTTGATTTCATAGGTATTATTAATGCGGAATTTTACTATAGATTATATCTGTCTGCAACAAATATGTTTAACAGATATGTTTAACAAAACAAAAACACAGAAAAATCAATCAAAAAATAATTCCCCCTTAACAAAGGGGGTTCGGGGGTTGCTGCATGGGTTGGATTTATAAAAAGAAAAAGTGATATTTCAAGACCTATGCGTGATTTGAAATAAGTAGACATTGCGTATCTGTCATTCCGAGTGAAACGAGGAATCTTAGATTTCTCCCGGAGCCTGCCCTGAGCGAAACATAAGATTCCTCACATTCGTTCGGAATGACAAAAGCGAAGGGGTTGAAATGACAACTTTCTTTTTTCGTTCACTATAATTTACTACCGCTCTGTTTTTACAATACCCCTCTTGGAGGAAGGAGTTTTTCAATGAGGATTTGGAGTTTTTCAATGAGGATTTTTAAGAATGAAATTTCTTCTTTTTGGGCTTTAAGAGAGGTCTCTATTTCCGTTAGTTTTTTCTGCTGATTCCAGAGTATCCGCCCCATAATCATCATTACAGTAAATGAAATTGAAATAAGAATCCCAAGCATCCACTTTATTAATTCCCTCAGGTCATTGATTTGCTGCTGAAGGGCAATCTGCCCTGCCTTTAATTCTTTTATATCACCTTCTACTTTAGCTTCAAGTTTCTTTATATCGCCCCGAATATCAGCCAGCCCTTCTATTATCTCCCTGTCGCTGATTCTTGGAGCAACCTCTACTGCAAAGGCGGCAGAATAAGATAAAATGGCAATAGAAAAGAATAAAGAGATAAAGAACTTCTTCATGGTTAAAGTCTAATGGAAGATTGGAGTTGTGTCAACTGAAAAATGGCAGTCTCCCTTAACCCTGTCCCTGAATGCTTTTGTCAGAGAAAACCTGTCCCCGAAGAGCCTGCCCCTGAATGCTTCCCCGATAGAGACCTTCGAGGACAAGCCTATCGGGGGACTGAATCGGGGAGGAGATTCGCCTGTCTGCCGTGCCGACACAGGCAGGGGGGGTTGTTGCAAGATTAAAGCTGACCCCAGTGCAAAAGAAACATAAAAGAAATATTTGATTTTAGTTTTCTGTTATGATAATTTTATATCAAATGAATACAGTAGTTATTTCTAAAAAAGAATATCAAGAATTATTTGAAAAGAAACTGCGATATGAGTATCTTTGCCAAATTATTGAGGAAGATATTTTTGCCTCTCCCCCTGCAAAAAATGCAGAAGAAATCATTAATAAATTCAAACAAACAAAACTATATAAACAAGAATTTCTCCGAAGCTTAGAGAAAGGTCTCAAACGATCTTCCTATTTTAAAAAGTGAAAATCCTTCCTCTCCATCCAGAGATTAACGATTATCTCAAAAAGAAAAATCTTGAAAAGAAATTTTAAAAACAGATACGGCTTTTTGAAAATAATCCTTTCCACCCAAGTCTGAGAACAGAATTGCTTGAACCGAGAAATATGCGTATCTGGAGTTTTAGGATAGATCGAAAATACAGAGCAATTTTTATATTCCGTGAAAAAGATACGGTTGAAATCATTGATATAAACGACCATTACCAATAATATCGCCATTACCAGCCTATCCCAATTTCTTGCTTCAAGGAAAGAGCCGACAAAGAGAAATAAATAGAACCGTCCCATTTATTTCTTTTTTGCAAATCCCATAATCCGAAGCCTGACCCCATTTGAATGAAAATAGAATATGGTTATAATACGCCTTTCGGAGGTAGAAGTTTTTCTATGAGGCTTTTCAGGAATGAAAGCTCGTCTTTCTGTGTCTCAAGTGCTGTTTCCATCTGTGTTTGTCTTCCGTGCATCTGCCATTGCATGCGAAGGACAAAGCCGAGGATTACGAGAGATATGGTAATAAAGATTCCAAACATCCACTGGAGAATATCAAACCTTTTATTAGTTGATTCTTTGAGGTCATTAATCTGCTGTTGAAGGGCATTCTGTCCTGCCTTCATCTCCGCTTTAACTCCATTAATCTCTGCCCTGATTGTATTCTGCCCTTCCTCTAACCTTGCAAGCTTCTCAATTATTTCCCTGTCAGATATACGAGGGGCGACTTCTACTGCAAAGACCTGTGATGAAAACAGGGGTATCAATGCTAAACCAAAATAACATATAGCCCTTGCTCTTTTCATGGTTGTATTGTAATGATGAAAATCATTGGTGTCAAGAAATTTTAACCAGAAATTTTAACCATATCTTTTAAAGGGGCGGGGTGATTGGCTGGTTTGCTAAAAAAGGGGAGTGTGAAAATCGGGCTATAATATCAAAAAACAAGACTTGACAGGTGCCTTTTATTTTCTCATTTTGCTATCTTCTTTATCGTGCCACTCACAGCAGTTTCTGCCCAATATACATTCGTTGAGTCTATGGCAATGCCATTAGGATTATCCAACCCTGATGCGAGGGTAGTAACACTCCCTCCGTTCATCCCTACCATTTTCAGCATCCTGATTTTAAGGAGATTGCACCTGTTACCAATCCCCTCCACCCATGGATTTTGAGGGAAGGGCGAATACCTGTCCACCCCTAACCTCCCAATAAACCAGCCTGTCCCCTTTTCCCCTTTTAAGAGGGATTGAGGGGGTTGTGGGGTAAGGGGGGAGGAAAAGCAGCCTGTCCTATTTTCCGTATTTTAATAATGCAATAACGCAAGCCTGACCCCGTTTTAAAAGGTTATGTTTTGAATGATTCTTCATATTTACCATAAGTTTTTGTCATAATTTAAACTGTAATTTAAACTTGATTTCCTTATCCCCCTCCTGTTATCATTTCATTAAGCTTGGAGGAATACAATATGCCAAAAACCATAGAAGCCATTTATGAAGATGGGGTTTTTAAACCTTTTAAAAAACCAAATATCATTGAACATGAGAGGGTGGAGATTACTATTAAACCTAAAAAAACCAAGAAACCTGCAGACCTTTCTGATTCTGTCCATGACCTGATTAAAATTCTTCATGGACATCTCCCTGTAAGTTCCATTGAGGAAATGGCAAGGGACTCCGAAATAGATGCCGACTAAAACCTGTCTCATAGATTCAAATATATGGTTTTTTGCCTATACTGCCCCTAAAAATAATCAATATGCAGAAATTCATAAAAAGGCATCTCAATTTCTTGAGAGCGTTCTATTGGACAATACAATTATCATCGGCATAAGCCATTATCAAATTGCTGAAATCTTAGATTTGCTTCGCAAAAGAAATCTGCAAAAAGAACTACGAAGCAAAATCTTTGAGAGCTTCAAAAAAGAAAAATTTCACATTGCTATTGTAAATATGTCCCACATAGAGGTTAGCTTTAATAAAAGCCTTTCTTCAGGAATACATATCTACGATTATCTCGTCGCCCTTCCTCTTAAAGGGATTGTTACTGAAATCTATTCTGCTGATGACCATTTTCAGCATCCTGATTTTAAGGAGATTGCCCCTGTTACCAACCCCCTCCACCCATGGATTTTGAGGGAAGGGCGAATACCTGTAAAATCCTGAAATTCTCTAAAATCTAAAATCCAATAGTCCCCCTTAACAAAGGGGGTTCGGGGGTTGTTGCATGGGTTGGATTTATAAAAAGGAAAAGTGATATTTAAAGACACGGTGCCTTTTAATGGATGACCTCAATTCTGTGCAAATTTAATTATTTTTAACCTTTCTTTTAAAACTTTGGTATAATGTATCCAATCAAAGGGGGTGTCTTATGGGTAAGGTTGCCGAACTAAAAATACCAGTAGATGAATCTATACTGTTTTCATTAAAGGAAGGTAAGCATAGGTTTGTGAAGGATCTGCTCTTTAACAATGCTATAGCATTTTATCGTAAAAGAAAATTAAGCATTGGAAAGGCTGCTGAACTTGCAGGGCTTGACAGGATTAGCTTTATTGAAAAGTTAAAAGATGAAGGTGAATACATCTTTGATTACGATGATGAAATGATAGATGAGATAATCGGAGGGGCAAAAAAGGCACTAAAACTTTTGCATGCCGGGTAAAAAATATAAATGAAGGTAGCCTCTAATACAACACCTATTATATCTTTATCCTCAATCCAGAGATTAGAACTTCTAAAACTCCTTTTCAAACAAGTTTATATTCCAAAGGCTGTTTATCATGAGATAAAGACCAAAAAACTTTTTGGCTACAAAGAGATTGATGCTGATTGGGTTAAAGTGCTGGAGATAAAGGGAAGAAAATATCTTGGATTTTTACTTAATGATCTGGATGCGGGGGAAGCAGAGGCAATAGTCCTTGCAAAAGAGATAGAAGCCGATATCCTCCTTATTGATGAAAGAATTGGTTATGATATTGCAAAAAGCCAGAATATTTTTGCTATCGGCACTTTGACAGTTCTCCTGATGGCAAAGCAGAAGGGACTGATTCAAAGGGTAAAACCTTTGTTAAATGAGATGATTCAAAAAGGCAGATGGTATAGCGAAAAGACATGCAAGGTTTTTTTAAAAAAAATTGAAGAGGCATAAAATTGCTGAGTAGTAGTCTATAACAGTGCAGACAACCCCTTACTCCCCCTTAATAAACCTGTCCCCAAAGAGCCTGCCCCCGAATGCTTCTATCGGGGGACTGAATCGGGGAGGGGGTTCGCCTGTCTGCTGTAGCCTGCCTGAGCAGACAGGCACAGGCAGAGGGGTCGTTGCAAGATTAAAGACCTGACCACATGCCCAGTCATATACTCCAGTCCTGTGAAACTAATTTAAAGTCCAGCCATTGCCGTTATTATAAAGTTCAGCTATTTCAGCGGAAGACAAAACTTTTGTCCAGACA
Organism: Nitrospinota bacterium; assembly: GCA_003489165.1. GTDB lineage: Bacteria > Nitrospinota > Nitrospinia > UBA9942 > UBA9942 > UBA9942. The sequence continues at coordinate 5,745 of DNJG01000061.1, forward strand.
CCCAATTCATCGACTGAACCATCAAAATTCCTAATTCCAGCAACGACTCCACCAATACCAAATCCTATACGATCTGGATATGCTCCATTTCCAGTTCCGTTTGCGGTTGCTACATTTACATTATTCAAATATAAAAATAAATCTCCCGTGCTTCCGTTATAAGTGCAAACAGCCTGATACCAAGTTCCAATTGTTAAATTGACCTGATAACTTGCTACAGCTCCATCAATACCAGTTCTATTTCTATAAAATCTTAAATAATAAGCACCACCTACATTTTCATACATTAAAGCAATATAAGTTTTTGATGAAGTATTCTCCTGTTGAAAAATAGTAAAATCATTTTCCACACCCCCTGGAAAACTCGCAAGTTTAAACCAAACACTAAAAGAACAAGTTCCTCCATCAATTGATAATGGTGAAGAAGTTTTTAAAATTTGAGAACTGGTCTTAACAAAATTACTCGCATTATTTACTTTGCCCGCACTAAAAGCAACACCATTATTATTGGTTAAATTATTAGAACCATAAGAATCATTAGCATCTTCCAATTTATAATAAGCCACAAGGTTAGTTTTAAGTGGAGTCGCAGTTGCACTTACCTGACTTGATTCACTACTCTCTCCATAGCTATTCACTGCTGTTACTACATAGTAATGGGGCGTGCCATTTGTTAGACCTGAGTGCGTATATGAACTTGTGGCACCTGTAATCTTTGTGCCTGTGGTTTTGGTAACTCCTGTTGTCGTTGACCAGTAGATGTTGTAACTTGTTGCATCACTGACTGAACTCCAACTGATAGACACCTGACTACTTCCAGCAATAGCAGTTACACCAGAGGGTGCTGACGGGGCTGAACCTGATGTGCCTGATAGGGTGGAGATTTCAGAAGCAGAAAGGACACGATTGTAGATGCGGACTTCGTCAATAGTTCCATTCATACTACACCCACATCCCCCACTATCAGAAACATCTCCAATTCTAAAATTATAGGAATTAGACATTGATGATGTAAGAGTATCCCAGTCGGTGTTAGTTGCAAGCAATTCTCCGTCAGCATAAAGCTTAACCCCAGCCGCAGAAGAAGAACCATCATAAGTTATTACAAAATGATGCCAATTTGAGTCCGTAAATGTTAATGTTGAATTGAGACGAATGGAATCCGACACATTTGTTTTTCCAAAAATAATATCTAATTTATTCGCACTATCTATATAAAAAGCATATCCAGTGCCAGCAGAATCATTTCGCTTTGAAACAATTGTATGTGGTATGCCAGTAGCTCCTCTTTTAACCCAAGAAGAAATGGTAAAGGAATCCGTTCTATCAAAATTGTTGATATTCCCATAATCTATGTAATCTCCTGAACCATCAAAACTGTAAGCCATATCAAACTTTCCACTACTTATTGATACTGCTCCCGTAACTGTTCCATTATATCCATTCCCGCTCTCGTCATTGGCATTGCCGTTGAAGGGGTAATAGGCCACGAGACCAGTTGTGATATCCGCAAGGGTGATGGTATCGTTGACCGAAGATGACACATTCCCTGCCGAATCCTTGAACCATACATATACTGTCTTTGTGCCTGAACTACTGCTTAATGTGAATGATACACTTGCTGAATAACTTGTTGTTGATGTAACACTTGTCCATCCTGATGCTGATGCAGATGGTGTGGTTGAGGTCTCTGATGCGTAATATCCTGTTACCCCTATATTATCAGTTGCAGATAATGTTAATGTTACTGATGTG
>DNJG01000044.1 GCA_003489165.1 Nitrospinota bacterium
CCGGGAGTAAATTAAAACCCCATTTACGAAAGTGGATGGGGTTTTTTATTTTTAAAGTATGTCCTTTCTATAGATTATTTTATCGTCTCCTTTGGAGTAAAAGTCCTTTATCCTTGCCTCTTCAGAAAAGTTGTTATTAATATAAAATTGCCTTGTCTTCTCATAGACTGCCCTTGAAGATGTTTCGGCGAAAAGTAATCTTCCTGAAAGTTCTGCTATTTTTTCTTCTACATGGTTAAGGAGTATCTTGCCTATGCCATGCCTCTGGTATTCAGGTTTTACTGCAATCCAGTAAAGGTCATAAGCCCCATTTGTAAGTGGTGCTTTTCCATAGCAGACATATCCTATTATTTTATCGTCTTCATTTATGGCAGATGTAATCAAGTAATCTTTTTGAGAAGGATTATTAAGATAAATATCTATGAGTTCTAAGGCACACTCAATCTCTTCCTGATTAAATATTTGTGTATCAATGAGTATGGTTTTAATGGCTTTTCTGTCTTCACTTTTTGTCTTTCTAATTTTTATTTTCATTAAATCTTTCTATTGCAGTGCTGACAATGCCTTTTATTAATTTATTATATGACCAGCCGTCTACCCCTGCAGATTTTGCCATCCCATCGCCTATTGATATGTCAGGGTTTGCATTCATCTCCAAAACAAAAGGTGTATTGTTATTATCCAGCCGTATGTCAACTCTTGCATAGTCTCTGCACCCTGTAACCTCAAATGTCTTTAATGCAACCTCTTTTATACTATTCTCTATTTCAACTGAGATATTTGCAGGACACAAAGATGGTGTGAGCCTATAGCTGTCGCTATTTTTCATCCATTTGGATTTATAACAGAGTATCTTTGGGGCTTTTGGGGGTGTATTAGAGTAATCAACCTCGGCAACAGGAAAAATATGGGGCGGGTTATTTCCTAAGATTGATACATTAAATTCTCTCCCTTCAATATATTCCTCTACTATTACAGGCTGATTATATTTATTGAATATATATTCAAATTTCTCTTTCAGTGTATCAAAATTAAAAACTACTGAATTGCTGTCAATCCCAACACTGCCATCCTCCGACTGTGGCTTTACCATAAGTGGAAATTTCAGATTCCATGGCCCGTTTTCACGGGTGCCCCGAGATTCCAGATTCTGGATTGTATTGATTGATAATCCTGCCGGGACAGGGATGTTATTCTGGATCAGAAGCTGTTTTGTTTTTTCCTTATTGGATGTTAAACCTATTGCAGAGGGTGGTGATCCTGTGTAGACGACATTTAGCAGTTCAAAGATGGCAGCTACATTTGATTCTAAAGAAGGGTCGCCATCAAATGCCTCGCAGAGATTAAATATGAGGCATGGCTTTGATTCCTCTATCTTTTCAATTGTCCTGATTAGATTTTTTGAATTTAAACCGATTCTGAGGGTCTTAAAGTTAGATTCAATCAATGCCCTTTCAACACCTTCAGATGTTTTTATTACGGATTGCAGTGAGATTATATCTTCCTCAGACCCTCTTTTTATTTCACGGTCATCATTATAGATAACAATAATAAGATTTTTCACTAAAATAAAAATACTGCAGCAGAAACTACTGTGCAGTAGCCGCTCTTTACAACCGCGGTCTGGGTTATATTTGCAGTCCTAACGATCCTGTCGCTGATTTTGAACACCTCTTTTTTCTCATCCCAGCTTTTATTTTCATCAAACTCAACACCAAGGGTTGATGCAAGCATAGCTGCAGCAAGGTCTTCTGCATAATCACCTGCAGATTTTTCAGTCTTGCCATAAGAGTGATGTTCACTTAGATAGCCGTAGGTATTTTTGTCTGTCGGTATTGCACAGCCTACGGACGCAGCAACCAGCCTGTGAGGCTCATTACTTCCGCATCTTGCAAGGACGCAGTATGTTATCATACCGGGTATCAACTGTTTCAATCCTTCTTTTCTACTGATTATCTTACAGCCAGGCGGCAATATACTTGATACATAAACCAGATTGCATTTCTCAATACCTGCATCCCTTAAGGCAAGCTCAAAAGAGCGGAGCTCCTCTTTGTGAGTTCCAACACCTTTTGTAAAAAACATCTTTTTTGGTACAAGCACCATCTATTTTCCCTCCTTTAAGTAAGGTTGAATTTAATCTTGTTGATACCTGTTTGTTATTGGCAGCCTTCTATCTCTTCCAAATGCCTTTGGTGTTATTTTGACGCCCGGCGAAGCCTGTCTTCTCTTATATTCATTCCTGTCAACCATGCCGATTACCCTTTTTGCTATCTCCATTTTATATCCCCTTCTTACAATCTCGTCTATTGACTTATCATCCTCTACATAAGCATGGAGGATTGGGTCTAAAACAGGATATGGAGGAAGCGTATCTGCATCCCTTTGGTTGGGTTTCAGTTCGGCAGATGGCTCCTTCTCTAATATATCCCTCGTTATTATTTCCCTCCTTTCTATAGAATTTTTATGTTTTGCAAGTTCATAAACAAGTGTTTTTGGCACATCCTTCAAAATTGCAAACCCGCCTGCCATATCACCATAAAGTGTGCAGTAGCCTGTGCTGATTTCGCTCTTGTTCCCTGTAGTCAGGACGAGCCAGCCAAATTTATTTGAGAGTGCCATAACAATATTTCCCCTGATACGTGCCTGTATGTTTTCTTCCGTTGTATTTCTTTGCAGTCCTTCAAATGTCCCTTCTAATGCCTCATCGTAAGCATCCATCAAATTTGATATGGATATTTTTATTAATCTTATGCCGAGATTGTTTGATAACTCTTCCGAGTCTGTAATGCTCCCAACCGATGAGAACGGCGAAGGCATGGAGACGCCTATTACATTATCTTTTCCAAGTGCATCTACAGCAATGACAGCCGTAAGGGCTGAATCTATACCGCCGCTCAGCCCTATTGCAACCTTTAAAAATCCATTCTTTTTTACATAATCCCTTGTCCCGAGAACAAGGGCATTGTATATCTCGCCTAATGTATCAAGCGGTTTATTTTTAGGTGTTTCAGGGAGAGGAGGTTTTTTATCATAGGTGCTTTTTTCACTTATTTTTATAACTTTGAGGGCAGGGATTTTGCCTGATTGTTTTGTAATTTTTCTGTATCTTCCTTCAACCTGAATATCTGCAAATATGATATCCTCTTCAAACTGTTTCCCCTGTGTAATCAGCCTCCCCTTTTTGTTAAATATGAATCCATTACCATCAAATACCAGCTCATCCTGTCCCCCCACAAGATTGTTATAAACTATGTGGCAGTTGTTCTCCCTCGCCCTTTTTGACAGCATCCTTTTTCTTATTCCTCCCTTACCTGCATGGTATGGCGATGAAGAAATATTTATTATGAGCCCCGCTCCCCCTTTTTTTACCTGCCATCTCGGAGGGCCATCATAATACCATATGTCTTCACATATATTTATCCCTGTAACAACTCCATTTATCACAAATACCGGGCATTCATTTCCAGGCTGAAAATATCTTTTCTCATCAAAGACGCCGTAATTCGGAAGATATATTTTATAATATACGCCTTTAATTTTTCCATTATTTAAAATGCCTGCTGCGTTGTAAACAGCATCATCTTTTTTGTCAGCAAAACCCACAATGGCAGTTATATTTTTAGTCTTCTTTGCGATTTTCTTTAGAGACTCTTTGTTGCCTCTGATAAAATCTGCCTTCATCAAAAGGTCTTCGGGCGGATAGCCTGTCACAGATAGCTCTGGAAACACTACAATATCTGCCTTTAATCCCTCTGCCTTTTCTATGTATTCAATAATCTTTTTCGCATTGCCATCAATGTCACCGACAGTCGTATTTATCTGTGCCATTGCTATCCGTAAGTTTATCACATCCATAAATTAATTTTACAAAAATATATTAAAAAAAATAAAATAATCAAATTGCAATAGACCCTGCTATCTCATTTATATCTTTAATACTATTTTGCCCGCAATATAATTTCAGCCCGTCTATAATTTTTTCTGATGATGCCGGGTCAATGAAGTTGGCAGTTCCTATCTGAACAGCAGAGGCGCCGGCAATCATAAATTCAATGGCATCTTCATAGGTCATAATACCGCCTACTCCGATTATTGGCAATTTGATAGTTTTTGCAACCTGCCAGACCATTTTTAAAGCAACCGGTTTAATGGCTGGACCAGAAAGCCCTCCGATTATATTTGCAAGTTTGGGCTTTCTTGTCTTAATATCAATAACCATCCCTGAGAGTGTATTGATAAGAGAAATTGCATCTGCCCCTGCATCAGAAGCAGCCTTTGCAATAACAGTTATATCAGTTACATTGGGAGACAATTTTACTATCAATGGGAGTCTTGTGTTTTTTCTAACAGCATTAACTACACGAAATGCTAAATCAGGGTTTGTCCCGAATTCAAGCCATCCTTCCTTTTTATTTGGACACGATATATTCATCTCAAGCCCATGAATGCCAGAGACAGAATCAACCTTTTTTGCTACCTCGCAGTATTCATCTATAGAATCGCCAAAGAAATTTACAATTACCTTTGTATCAAATTTTTCAAGAAATGGGAGTTTATCATTTACAAAGGAATCTATGCCAATATTCTGCAGACCTATGGAATTAAGCATCCCTGCTGATGTCTCCACAATCCTCGGCGGAGGATTGCCTTCTCTCGGAGTAAGGGATAATCCCTTAACAACAATTGCTCCAAGTTTGTTAAGGTCTATATATTTTGCATACTCCTCGCCATAACCAAATGTCCCTGATGCCACCATTACAGGGTTTTTCATCAAAATCCCTGCAATGTTAACAGATAAGTTTATCTTTGATATATCTTTTCTGACCACTCTTTTTATATCTTTTCCCATAGATTCGCTCCGCTCACTACAAGTTTATCTCCTCCGCATCAAAGACAGGTCCATCTGTACAGACACACTTATAGGACTGCGGATTGCGGATTGCGGATTGCGGATTTGAATTCCGAACTCCAAACTCCAAACTCCGAACTTTCACCACACATCCAAGACACGCCCCTGTCCCGCAAGCCATCCTTTTATCCAGAGAAACCTGACAATCCATATTTTTATCTCTTGCAATATCTGCCACAGCCTTTAACATTCTCTGTGGCCCACAGGCGAATATGATTGACGATTGACGATTGAAGATTGACGATTGAGAATCTGTTATAAATGTTTTAAAGAGGTCAACAGATGTTCCCTTTTTACCCATTGAGCCGTCTTCTGTAGCTATATGAACTTTTGCACCTATCTTTTTAAAATTCTCTTTGCATAAAATATCATTTTTTGTCTTCCCACCAATAAAGACAGTTATCTTGCATCTTGCATCTTGCATAGTGCATCTTATTTCTTCTGTTAGTGCTACCATTGGTGCAACACCTATTCCACCAGCAACAATAATTGCCCTCTCTATTTTTTCAGGTATCCAGAAACCTCGTCCAAGGGGACCAAGGACATCAATCTCATCCCCCTTTTTGAGTTCTGACATTATATTAGTCCCTTTCCCGACAACTTGATAAAGAATTTCAAATCCTCCCCTGCCTCCCTTTTTTAAGGTGGGGTGATGGGGTATCCTGTAAATACTCATAGGTCGTCTTAAAAATGGGTCATAGGAGTTATTCACCCTTATCATAACAAACTGCCCGGGTGAAGCGACTGAGAAGTTGTCACAGGAAAATCTCATCTTATAATATTTGTCCCTTCGCGTTTTTAAAAGGGATGAATTACCTATTATTTTATTCTCCAGAATAATTGCCCGCATAAATTCTTCATATTATACATTTTTTTACTCTCCATTACTCTAATAATTTCATTTGACAGGCATCTTTCTTAATGTAATAAGAATAATTTTATGCAGGACTTCTAAAAGGGAGGCTGACAAAGGCAGAGGGAATACTTTATATTGCAATATATCTCGGTTATATCTGTTACTTACTCTAAACTCCTCACCTGTTTTATAAACTAATAACTTCAACTTCTAATTTTTCTTTAATTTCGTGTTTTGACGATTCAAGAACTTGATAACTACGAAACATTTGGTGATATCCTTAAGCACTTTGTTATCTGCCGTTGCGGGTAGTTTTTTAAAATCAAGATTCAAGACCCTCTTTTTGTTGTGATTGGCTAATTTATAAGAAAAATATTGCTCCAACAACAACTCCTGATAATTCTCCAAGTCCTGATGCCAATTCACCCAAAAAAGGATTTGGTCCTTCATCTTCATCAAAGAGGGCATACCATGCACTCGTATCAACAAGTATATAATCTTTCAGCAATTACCAATCCCTTTCGTAGATGTATTTATCATGATTTTCACTGACATCCGTAAGTCCACTATGTCCAATACCTATAAGTTTTTTAAGTGCCTTTTTTTGCCTATCCACAATCTTTTTAATCTCCTTTTCATCTTCTTCTGCTGGAGAGATTATAAGCTTAAAATGTCTCTTTTCTGGAAGTTTTACTTTTTTGACAGGTTTAAAGACGCCATTTTCATATACTGCCTCTATTGTTTTAGTCATAGAATTAGCCTCCTTTCAAAGGTAGGGTATCAAAATGGGCTGTTAAAGTCAATTTTGGGTAGATTTGTCGGGATTAATTAACTTCAATTATCTCTATCCCAACCTTGCCGATGTAGTGGAGTAGTTTTAACTGCTCCTCCCAGCCACCTTCAACTAATTTTATGTGGGTTGCATCTACTTCATCCTCGCCAAGTGTAGGGTCAAGGGTGAGCCATTCTCCTGATGAGCCTGTCAAACCAATATATACCTCAGGCCAGGCATGATACAAAAAGCCATTATAGTCTTCTGAATATACAATCCCGGCTACAATCTTTGTAGGAATACCTGATGCCCTTGAAAGGGCGGCAAAGAGATTGGAGTGGGACTGGCATTCCCCCTCTTTTGATTTTAGGGCATCAACTGCTGAAAATGTATCTACGGGTTTTTTATCAAGATAATCATAGACCCACTTGTTAATCTTTAATGTCTTTGATAAAGAATCCGATTCTCCACCAACTATTTCCAAAGCCTTCTTTTTTATTTCTGGATTATCAGATTGAATCTCAGGCGTCTCCTCCAAATATTTTTGAAGGTTTTTTTCTTCTAACTTCTGACTTCTGACTTCTGACTTCTGACTTTTTACCTCCATCTCCACATCATAAGTATTTCTTCCTGCTTCTGACTTTTTTAATACCTTCTGTCTCTGGTCTTCAATAATAATATTCGGATTACTTATGTTTTTCAGTTTCAATCTTAATCTCTTGACAGTGTGCGGTTCTTTTATCTCTTTGTTAGGTTTAATCAGGCTGAATGTTATCAGACTGCTGACAGGAATTATCTCCCTGTCAAATTTCAGTGCAGTATCCTTATCTTCCTTTCTGGATTCCAGTCCTTCAAGTGATACCTCTTTTATAACCTCTCCATCCTCTGTAACCCATATACCTGCCGATAGTTCTTTAAATTTTTCTTCCAGATAAAAGACCTCTTTCTCTATACCCTCAATTTCAATCTTTTCTTTCTTTTTTATTTCTATCTGTAAAGGGACTATAGCCTGAATAGGCTCCATGAATGTTTTTATATTGTATTTATTTCCCACCTTCAAGCCGAGTTTGCTGATTACAAGCTCAAGGGCTCCTGATAGATGGGTGTCTTTGTCAAAATCTATTGTCCTCTTTGATACCGCACCTGCAGAGGCAATCTCCATGTGCAGCTTATCACCTTTTACAACACCTGAAATCTTCTGTCTGTGGCCTGCTATCTGATTAAGCGATTCAAATCCCATTGTCCTCAAATCTTTTGTAAGATAACACTCCTGACTGAATGATGTCTCCTGAACCTCTCCTAATGCCCTCATCTTTATAATCGCCTTTGATATAATCTTATAGCCGTCCTTGCCTTCATATACGACTGAATTTGTAAAGCCGAGCTTATTGCCTTTAAAATATATCCCCATCCATCTGTCACTTATAATATTATTGTATTCAGAATTTATAAAGGTAGGGTTGTCTGATTGGGCTTTATTTTCTTTACAAGAGGAGAGGTTGATAGGGAGAGAAAAAATATAGAAGCAAGATGTCAGAAGTAAGAAATAAGAAAAAATCTTGCCTCTTGCCTCTTGCCTCTTGCCTCTTGTTTTTTGAATCATGTTTTTAACTGTTCCAGAGCCTTTTCTGCTGCAGATTGTTCAGCCTCTTTTTTTGTCCTCCCCATGCCGATACTGCAGACCTTTCCATCAATGATTAACTCTACTTCAAATATCTTTTCATGCGGAGGTCCAAATTCCGAGGATACCCTGTATTGAGGAATTGAATACTGTTTGTTCTGAATAAACTCCTGAAGCTCGCTTTTAAAATCCCTGTGGAGTTCATAACCTGCTACCTTGTCTATCTTGTCATTTAATATATTTATGATTACTTGAAATATCTCTTTGTATCCGCTGTCTAAGTATATAGCAGCTAACACTGCCTCAAAGGCATTGGCGAGGAGGGATGTCTTATCCCTTCCGCCTGTCATAATCTCGCCTTTTCCGAGGAGGAGGAATTTCCCGATTTCCATTTCTCTTGCAACAAGTGAGAGATTCGCCTCACTGACAACTGCTGCCCTTATCTTCGTAAGGTCTCCCTCTGAACCGTCTGCAAACTTATTTATTGAATAATCGCTGACTACAAGGCTCAGGACTGCATCGCCTAAAAACTCCAATCTCTCATTGTCCTGCAGGTTTTCACTTATATTTTCATTTACATAGGATTTATGGGTGAGTGACTGATTGAAGAGGTTTATATCTTTAAATCTGTATTTGAATTTTTCCTGCAGGTCTTCTAATTCCCTGAATCTTTCTTCTGAAATCATAGTGAAAGGGTTCAAGCGGGCGAGGGTTCAAATATTCAAGGTTTTATTTCACTTGACTCCTTGAATCCTATCCCTTATATTTTTTGAATATTACTGTAGCGTTTGTCCCTCCAAATCCAAAGGAGTTTGACATTGCTACATTTACATCTGATTTTCTTGCCGTGTTGGGTACATAATCTAAATCGCATTCAGGGTCTTTTGTTTCGTAATTGATTGTTGGAGGTATGGTGCCCCTCTCTATGGCAAGTATTGAGAATATCGCCTCTACACCACCTGCTGCCCCGAGGAGGTGCCCTGTCATGGATTTAGTAGAGCTGACTGATAGTTTATAAGCGTGTTCATTGAATACTGTTTTTATAGCCTGTGTCTCAAGGCTGTCTGCAAATGTGGATGTGGCGTGGGC
>DNJG01000057.1 GCA_003489165.1 Nitrospinota bacterium
TCAAACTCTATATCAGATGAATATGACGGAAAACCTTTAAGCATCTCGGTAGTGGCAGGGGCGGGGACAGGTAATAATCCATGCTCTGTCTTTACCATCCCTTTCCCTGTATTTATTGGTGAAGATAAGATAATATCAGGGTTGAGGAGATTTATACATATTGAAGCGCCTACAACATCAACAATAGAATCAACAGCCCCGACCTCATGAAAATGGACATTGTCAACAGATGTCCTATGAATTTTTGCCTCTGCCTCTGCAATATCTTTGAATATGGCGAGAGAATCCTCTTTTATTTTTTTAGAAAGTTTACTCCTTTCTATCAGCCTCTTTATGTCTTTATAAAGTGTATGATGAAGATGTTTCTTCTTATCAACTATTACATCTACCTTTGTCCCTTTTATCCCTTTCCTCTTTACTTTTGAAACCTTTAGGCTATAACCGTGCAAATCAAGTTTTTTTAGTTCCTTTCTTAATACCTTAATATCAATTTCGGCATCCACCATTGCCCCGAGAATCATGTTGCCGCTAACACCCGAGAAACAATCAAAATATAGAATCTTCATGTTGAGATAGTATCAGAACTTTGCAGGCTATTCAATTTTAAAAGCAAAAATTAAAAAATTAAAAAAATCTTGATTTGGAAAATTTATTGTGTTAATAATAAAAAAATAACTTCTTGTCACGCACATAAATATGTGCGGGACTTTATATCCAAAAGGAGGAGATATATGAGACCGTATGAGAGTATTTTTGTTTTAAAACCCGACCTTAATGATAAAAAGGTTGATGAGCAGATTGAGAAGGTAAAGGGATTTATTGAAAAGAACAGCGGCAAGATAATTGCTGTTGAAAAGTGGGGGAAAAAGAAACTTGCCTATATTGTAAAGAAGAACAGATTTGGGATATATGTTCTTCTCCGCTTTGAATCAGAACCAGCCTTGATATCTGACTTACAGAGAAACTACAAGCTTAATGAAGATATCATAAGATATATGACGGTTATATATCAGGAGTGCAGCAAAAAGGCTGCTACCCCGGGGGAAGGTGCTGAACCTAAAAGTGCAGAAGGTATTATTAAAGAGATAGATGAGGATATAATGGAGGAGGCTGTATAATGGCAAGTCTGAATAAGGTTTTTCTGATGGGTAATCTGACAAGGGATCCAGAACTCCGCTATACCCCTAATGGTTCAGCAGTGGCAAGTTTTGGACTTGCTGTTAATAGGAAGTATAAACAGGGAGATACGGTTAAGGATGAGACCTGTTTTGTTGATATTACAGTTTGGGGTAAAACTGCTGAAAATTGTGCCGAATATCTGAGTAAGGGAAGAGGGGTTATGGTTGAGGGAAGACTCTCCTATCGTTCTTGGGAAACTGATGAAGGGCAGAAGAGGAGCAAGCTTGAGGTTGTGGCAAATAATGTGCAGTTTCTCCAAAGGGCGGGAGAAAAGACTTCTGATAAAGGTTCAGGAGCGGAAGATGTTGTCCCTGAAAAAGAATCTGTAGAAGACGATGTACCATTTTAATTGAAGATTGATTATTTAATATTGAATAATAGTTAATCGTCAATTAGTCAGTTGTCAATTTAAAGGGGGGTTAGATGCCGAAGGAAAAGAAGGTAAGACGAAAGAGGGTTCAATTTATTGCAAAGAGGAATTGTAGATTCTGTGCGGACAAGGTAGATTATATAGATTATAAAGATATTAAGACACTTAAAACCCTTGTTACAGAAAGGGGCAAGATAATGCCAAGCAGGGTTTCTGGAAACTGTGCAAAACACCAGCGCCAGCTTACTTACGCAATTAAGAGAGCAAGGAATATTGCCATATTGCCATTTACTGTGGAAAAGTAAAAGAAAGTGGTTAGTGTTAGTGATTAGTACTAGTAATTGATTTCCACTAAAACTAATACAATAACTGTATTCTGGGGGTAAAAAAAGATGAAATTAATTTTAAAAGACGATGTGAAAGGACTTGGAGGTATGGGGCAGGAGGTAGATGTGGCAGATGGTTATGGAAGAAATTATCTTATACCAAAGGGATTAGCAATGGCTGCCACTGTCGGCAATTTAAAGATATTAAAGAATGAGATTAGCCAGAAGGGCAGAAAGATTGTAAAACTAAAAGGTGAAGCAGAGGATTTGGCTAAAAGGATAGAGAAGATTTCTTGCAGGCTTGCTAAAAAAGCAGGGGAGAGTGATAAGCTTTTTGGCTCTGTTACATCTCAGGAGATTGCAGAACAGCTAAAGAAAGAGGGGTTTAATATTGATAAAAGGAAGATAGATATAGATACTCCCATAAAGAATCTTGGAACCCATTCTGTCTCAATAAGAGTTTATCCTGGTGTTGTTGCCAATCTTAAGGTTGAAGTGGTGAAGGAATAAAAAGCAGAATACGGAAGTTAGAATAAAAACTTCTGTATTCTGAATTCTGTATAAATAATGGCAAAAACTGATATCTCTCCAACCAAACTCCCTCCTCAAAACATAGAGGTAGAGCAGTCTATCCTCGGTGCTATACTTCTGGAAAATGAGGCACTGCCAAGGTCATTGGAGATTCTCAGGGATGAGAGTTTTTTTTACAGGGATTCCCACCGTAAGATTTTTGCTGCAATAATAGACCTTTTTGAAAAAAATCAGCCTGTAGATGTAATGACCCTCAATGAACAACTGAAGAAAAAGAATCAGTTGGAAGAGGTAGGCGGCTTAGACTATNNTTATGCAGAGAAGCAGATATTTGACATATCAGAAAATAAGATTTCCCCGAGTTTTGTAAACATAAGTCAGGTTGTAAATGAGAGTTTCATTACTATTGAAAAGCTCTTTGAGAGAAAGGAGCTTGTTACAGGACTTCCCACAGGCTTTAAAAAATTTGATGCAATGACTGCCGGACTTCACTCATCAGACCTGATTATAGTAGCCGGAAGACCGTCTATGGGTAAAACGGCATTCTGTATGAATATAGCCACCCATATTGGAGTAAATAAAAAAAAGACTATAGCCATATTCAGCCTTGAGATGTCCCGTGAACAGCTTGTAATAAGAATGCTCTGTTCGGAGGCAAGGATAAATGCCGGCAAAGTGAGGACAGGGTATCTTTCAAAATCTGACTGGCCTGACCTTACAAGAGCGGCTGGCCTCCTGTCCGAGTCGTCAATATTCATAGATGATTCCCCTGCACAGTCTGTCCTTGACATAAGGGCAAAGGCGAGGAGGTTACAGGCTGAAAGAAAAGGGCTTGACCTCATTATAGTGGATTATCTCCAGCTTATGAGGAGCAGGGGGAGGGTGGAGAACAGGCAGCAGGAGATTTCTGATATTACAAGGTCTCTAAAGGCGCTTGCAAAGGAGTTAAAGGTGCCTGTAATCGCCATATCTCAGTTAAGCAGGGCACCTGAACAGAGGACGGATAGAAAACCTCAACTATCTGATTTGAGGGAATCAGGTGCAATTGAGCAGGATGCAGATTTGGTTGTATTTGTTTACAGAGAGGAGTTTTATAAAGAGACTCCTGAAAATCAGGGGATAGCGGAGATTAATATTGGAAAACAGAGGAACGGGCCTACAGGAACGGTTCCTCTTGCATTTTTTAAAGAATATACAAGATTTGATAACCTTGACGATACGAAGGAAGATTATGGAGAGGCTGCATGAATGATTTCAAGGCACCTGTGGCAGTATCTCGCCAGAAGTCAGAAATCAGAATTAAGTCTCCAATTTTCAATCCTAAATCCCTTATTTCAAAATCCCCTACCTTCGCTGAGATAGACCTGAATGCCTTCTCCCATAATTTAAAACAGGTAAGACTTAAAGTTGGTAAAGATAGAAAAATTATTTCTATAATAAAGGCGGATGCCTATGGGCATGGGGCTGTAGAAATTGCAAAAAGGTCATCTGTCAGTGGTGCCGACATGCTTGGCGTCAGTACTGTTGGAGAGGGAATTGAACTGAGAGAGGCTGAAATTGAGTCTCCGATTTTATTGCTCGGCGGCTGTTCAAAAGGAGATGCAGAATATATTGTCTCTTATAATCTAAAAAGCATAATCTATTCTTTTGATGCAGTTCTGAACCTGTCAAAAGAAGCTGAGAGACAAGGCAAAATAGCAGATGTCCATATAAAAGTTGATACAGGGATGGGAAGAATTGGCATACAGTCAGATGAAGTTATGGGGTTCGTTAAAAAAGTAAGCTCCTTTAAAAACATAAAAATTGAAGGGATATTGACTCATTTTGCCACAGCCTATGAAGTGGACAAGGAGTTTACTGAAAGGCAGATAAAAATATTTAAAGGGGTTATAGAGGAGCTAAAAAAGTCAGGATTTTTATTTTCATTCATGCACGCATCTAACAGTGCCGCTATTGTAAATTACCCTGATTCCTATTTTAATACTGTAAGACCCGGCATAATACTCTACGGCTCTATTCCATTTGATTTCCCTGTGGAAGATTTTTTAATAAAACCTGTAATGAGCTGGAAGACATCTATTGTCCATCTTCATAATACTCCAGAAAAAACAGGAATAAGCTATGGGAGAAGATTTATTACCAAGAGAAATAGTATAATAGCAACTATACCTGTAGGCTATGCCGATGGTTACAGCCGTTCCCTATCCAATAAAGTTCAGGTGATTATAAAGGGTAGGAGGGTTAATCAGATAGGGACAATATGTATGGATATGTGTATGATAGATGTAACCGATTTGCCTGATGTAAAGGTTGGTGATGATGTGGTATTATTGGGCAGACAGGGGGATGAGGAAATTAAGGTTGAGGAGCTTGCATCTATTGCAGGGACGATTTCATACGAGATATTCTGCTCCATTGGGAGAAGGGTGAGGAGAGTATATATATATTAGATTTATGATTTGCGAATTACGAATTACAATTTAAAAATCCTTAATTTAAAATCGTAAATCAAAAATCTTAAATCGTAAATAATTTATGTTTCGTTTATTTGAAATTATAGGAAATAGGTTTCTAAAATTTGTGGAAGAAGGCGGAAAACTTTTTATTATTTTTTTAAAGACCCTTCTCTGGACATTTCGTCCGCCTTTTAATCTTAAAAATATCCTTAACCAGATAGAGGAGGTTGGCGTAAATTCTATCCCTGTGATTTTGATAACAGGGGCATTTACGGGGATGGTCTTATCGCTCCAGAGCCATACCGGCTTTAAGAGATTTGGTGCTGAGACATTTGTTGGGACTGTGGTTGCCCTTTCCATAACAAGGGAGCTCGGTCCAGTCCTTTCAGGGCTGATGGTTTCAGGGAGGGTTGGCTCTGCCATGGCAGCAGAACTCGGCACTATGCAGGTTACAGAGCAAATAGACGCTCTCTATACACTCGCTACAAATCCTATAAAATATCTCATTGTTCCAAGATTTCTCGCTACAACTATAATAATGCCCATACTTACCATCTTTGCAGATATAATCGGGATAATAGGGGGGTATATGGTGAGTGTTTATATCCTCGGCAGTAATCCTACAATATATGAAAGAAGGACATGGGATTTCTTAAAGCTGAATGATGTATATAGCGGGCTTCTCAAAGCAACTGTCTTCGGGGTGATAATCGCCATTGTAAGCTGTTATCAGGGATTTAATACAGAGGGCGGTGCATCAGGTGTCGGCAAGGCTACTACAAAGGCAGTTGTATGGTCTTCGCTCCTTATTCTTGTAGCAAACTACTTTATAACAGCATTGATGTTTTAAAAAGTCATAATGAGACTGTTGCACAAATCTAAATTTGTCACCCTGAGCCGAAGGCGAAGAGTCTCTAACTTATTGTTTTTATAAGATTCTCCATTCCCTATAGGCACACATGAAAACTTTTATAGAGATTTAAAACGCTGCATAAAATAAGGGAGGATTTATGTATGCCGTAACAGCAGAAAAGGTTTACAAAGAAATATTAGAGATGCCGGTAAAAGAGAGAGAAAAGCTATTTACAGTTATTGCAAGGCAGGGATTTGAGAAAGAGATTTACACTCATGCCGAGGTGTTTGACGACATCAGACGTGAGCCATTTACAATAAAAGAGGCAGCAGAATATCTGGAAGTGGCAGAGATAACGGTCAGAAGATGGGTTAAGGAAAAAATCTTAAATTCAAAAAGAATAGGAAAGAATATTGTGTTTGATGTGGACGAGTTTAAAAGGGTTAAGAGAAATGTATGAAGTAAAAATAAGCAACTTTCAATTTTATAAACTTTTAACTTTATGAACCTTACAAACTCTGATATAAAAATCAGTGTTCAGGATGTATATAAGTCTTTTGGCGGCAACCATGTCCTGAGGGGTGCGTTTCTTGATATAAGAAAAGGGGAGAGCATGGTTGTTATAGGCGGAAGCGGGACAGGAAAGAGTGTCCTTATTAAGTGTATTATAGGACTGCTAATGCCTGAGGGTGGCAAGGTATATGTTGATGGGCAGGATGTTACTTCTTTGAAGGAAAATGATTTAAATGAACTTAGAAAAAAATTTGGTATGTTATTTCAGTGGGGTGCTTTATTTGATTCAATGCGGGTATGGGAAAATGTTGGTTTTGGTTTGAAACAGCATACCCGATTAAAGGATAATGAGATAAGAGATATTGCCATTAAGAAACTTCAACTTGTTGGATTAAAAAATGTAGAGAACCTCATGCCTTCAGACCTTTCTGGCGGTATGAGGAAGAGGGTAAGTTTAGCCCGGGCTATAGCAATGGAGCCTGAGATTCTATTATACGATGAGCCGACAACCGGGCTTGACCCTATAATGGCGGATGTGATAAATGAACTGATTATTCATTTAAGGGAAAGAATAAAAGTTACATCAATTGCAATTACGCATGATATGGTAAGTGCCTATAAGATTGCAGACAGGATTGCCATGCTTTACAAGGGGAAAATCATAGAAATCGGGACGCCTGACGAAATAAAAAATTCAAAGAGTGAGATTGTCCAGCAGTTTATTCATGGGAGGGCAGAAGGACCTATAACAAGAGAGCAATGAGTGAAAAGCAATGAGGAAAAAGACTTATTACTCATTGCTCGTTGCTCATTGCTATATTTTAGGGAGGGAGGTTTTATGGGTGGAATGAAGACGGAGGTTAAGGTTGGCATATTTGTGGTTCTCGGTATTTTATTTCTGGCATATATGACAGTTAATATAGAGAAGATTCAGGTTGGGGGTGAGAGGGGATACAATGTGTATGCGATGCTGGATACGGCACAGGGATTGGTTAAGCATACTAATGTCAAGACAGCAGGCGTGGAGATAGGAAAGATAACAGATATTTCCCTGACAGACAGAAAGGCAAAGTTGACAATAAATCTCCCCTATCATATAAAGATTAGAAAGGATGCAAAGGCTTATGTAAAGATGGAGAGCCTCTTAGGCGAGAAATTTCTTGAGATAGACCCAGGCACAACTGGGACTGCAGAGCTTAAAGCAGGGGATGAGATACTGCAGGGTGCTCCGCCTCCGGATATGGACAAGCTTATAGTCCAGTTGAACTCGATAGCCGCTGATATTAAATCTATAACACAGCCAATAAGTGAGGTTCTCGGTGGCACAGAAGGGAAAGATTCCATAAAGAGTATTGTGGATAATATTAAAGAAGCATCGGCAGGCGTTAATAATATTGTAAAGGATAATGATGAAAAAATTAATAAGATAGTGGCGAATGTTGAAAAGTTTACAGATGACCTGCCTACCCTTTCAAAAGATGCAAAAGAACTGGTTGCCAGTTTGAACAATATTACAAAGAAAATGGAGGCCGGTGAGGGGACTCTCGGAAAGCTTGTTACAGATGATGAATTGTATGCAAGTGCAAAAGAGGCATTGGATAATATAAGCAGTATTACGAAGAAGCTTGAGAGCGGAGAGGGGACTGTTGCAAAATTAATCAATGATCCGGAGGCATATAATGAAATAATGAAGTTGGTTGCAAATGCAAAAGATGCGATGGGTAATCTGAATAGCATAGCTGAAGATGTAAAGGCAGGTAAAGGTTCTTTGGGTAAGCTGATGACTGATGATGCACTATATGACCAGGCAAGGGGTGCAGTAGAGAGTTTTAATAGAGTTGCACAGAAAATAGAGAGGGGTGAGGGGACAATCGGGAAGCTTGTCAATGATGAAACGCTTTATGTTGAGACAAAGAAGGCGCTTAAGGGCATAACAAAAGCAACAGAGAGTATTAATGAACAGATACCAATCAGTACGCTGGGTGTGGTTATAGGAACTGCAATACAATAATGGAAGAGAATAATAAAAGGGAAGAATGGGGAACGAAGGTTGGGCTTGTCCTTGCGCTTGCAGGGAATGCCATAGGGCTTGGCAATTTTTTAAGATTTCCTGTTCAGGCAGCAGGGAATGGCGGCGGTGCATTTATGATTCCCTATTTTATTTCCCTTATACTACTAGGCATACCCCTAATGTGGGTTGAACTATCAATAGGCAGATTTGGCGGCAACAGGGGGCATGGTTCGATGCCGGGGATGTTCTACTCCATGTGGGGTAACAGGTGGTCAAAATATATAGGCATCCTCGGCATATTCATTCCACTCATCATTACCATTTATTATACATACATAGAATCTTGGACACTCGCCTTCAGCTTCTTTNNTCTGATAACCATTTCGATAAACATCTATATAATATCAAAAGGGGTATCGAAGGGGATAGAGAGGCTTGCAAACATAGCGATGCCTATGCTTTTTGTAATGGCTATTGCCATAGCAATAAGGGTCCTCACATTCGGTGCGCCCGACCCCTCTCATCCTGAAAATAATCCAATCAATGGACTCGGTTTCATCTGGAACCCTGATTTCAGTCAGCTGACAAATGGTACAGTTTGGCTTGCAGCATCAGGACAGATATTTTTTACACTCAGCCTCGGCATGGGTGCAATTGCCACATACGCAAGCTACATGAAAAAAGATGACGATGTGGCTACAACAGGCATTGCCACAGCCTCAACAAATGAGTTTGCAGAGGTTATATTAGGAGGGACAATAGCAATACCTGCCGCAGTGGCATTCTTTGGTTTAACAGGTGCTCAAGAGATTGCAAAAGGGGGCGCATTTAATCTGGGTTTTCAATCACTCCCTGTCATATTTCAGAAGATACCCTTTGGGCAATTTTTTGGATTTATCTGGTTTCTCCTTCTCTTCTTCGCAGCCTTAACATCCTCAGTAGCCATGTCACAGCCTGCTATGGCATTTTTACAAGAAGAATTTAGGATTCCAAAAGAGAGGGCGGCGGTTATCGTTGGACTTATTCTCTTTATCTGCTGCGTCCCTGTTATATTTTTTTTAAAGCACGGTTTTTTAGATGAGCTTGACTATTGGGCAGGGACATTTGGTCTGGTATTGTGTGCCTTATTTGAGGTTATTATTTTTGCATGGATTTTTGGTATAGGTAGAGGGTGGGAGGAAATTAACAGGGGTGCAACAACAAAAATTCCAAGGATATTTTTTTATGTCATAAAATATATTACACCCCTGTTTCTTTTCATCGTTCTTGTTACATGGTTTTACCAGAATGCTATAGATGTGCTATTTATGAAAAATATTGCCTCCTCTGACAAACTATATGTATGGGGTGCAAGGATAATGATGGCAGCTATCTTCATCGGACTGGCATATCTTGTCAGAAAGTCGTGGAGGATGAAAAGAGGAATATGAATACAGGTGGATGGGTTTTTATGATATTTGCGTGGGGTGGGATAATCACCTTAAATATATTTGCCTTTGGGAAGATACTGAAAAAAAGTGAATAGTGATTAGTGAACAGTGAGTCATAAAAATTTTTCTGACCACTGACCCCTATGATACTTGGAATAGATGAAAGAGAATTAGAAAAGAGTAAAATAAAAGGGTAGAATATTGATTATAGATATTTTGTGGTTAATTGGAAGTCTTATAGTAATACTTCTTGGGTGTGAACTTTTTACAAACGGGATTGAGTGGACTGGCAAGAAGTTACAGCTTTCAGAGGGGTTGGTAGGGAGTGTCCTTGCGGCTGTAGGGACAGCCTTGCCGGAGACGCTGATTCCAATAATTGCAATTATATTTTCTAATAACACTGAAAGCATTCAGGTTGGGATTGGTGCAATTGCAGGTGCACCATTCATTCTTTCTACTCTTGCCTTTTTTGTATCAGGAGTTGCAGTAGTAG
>DNJG01000071.1 GCA_003489165.1 Nitrospinota bacterium
TAGTTTTATTTTATTAGCAGTAATAAGTTTTTCTGTAGATTCTCATGCAACTAATGGCACCCAGATGATTGGTTATGGGTCTAAATCTGTAGGTATGGGTGGTGCAGACCTTGCTATAGCTAATGATGCTACAGCTATAAATGCAAACCCAGCTACACTTACTGGATTAAAATCTGAGATAGATTTTGATTTTACTGCCTTTGGTCCTCAAGTTCATCATACTGATGCTGCAAGTGATGCTGATGGTAAAAATCCATACTTTTACATGCCTCTTCTCGCCTATGTGAGTGGGGGGAGTCCTATCTCTTGGGGTATTGGAATATTCCCACAGGGCGGTATGGGAGTAGATTATAAAGATAAGGTTAAAAATCAGATAGGGCAAACAGATAGTCTTTATTCAAACCTGAGCCACATGAGGATAGTTCCTGCTGCTGCTTATCAGGTTAATGAGCAGTTATCTTTAGGCATTGGGCTTCAACTCGGTTATAGCACCTTTGATATGGAATATTATCCAAAGTTGGCTATGGAATTTAAAAATGGTAAATCCTATAGTTATGGTGCAAGGTTAGGCGCATTATATAAGGCAAATGAGCAGGTATCAATCGGGGCCATATACAATACCAAACAGTCTTTTGAATACGAGGGGGATATTAAATTTGGCAGTGCTTATGGAAGTGCAAGCGGAAAGTCAAAATTCAAGGATTTTTCCTGGCCCTCGGAAATTGGCATAGGAATTTCATATAAACCCTTTGATGGACTGACATTGGGATTGGATGTTAGTCAGTTGCAGTGGTCAGATGCAGTGAATAAACCATATCTCGCCCCTGATATTGCAGGTTTTACCACTATACCATTTACAATGGAATGGGAGAATCAGACAGTTATTGCCCTCGGAGGGGCGTATAAATTGAATGATTCTTTAACAGGTCGTATAGGGTATAATTATGGGAAGAGTCCAGTGCCTAATAAAAATTTAAGCCCTCTTTTCCCGGCAATTCAGGAGAGTCATTTAACCCTCGGCGTAGGATATGCAACCAGTTCACCTGTTACAATAGATGGATACTTTGTATATGCACCTGAGGCAAAGCAAACAGACTCAACCGGAAGCTATAGTGAAAAGATGAGTCAAACTACTCTTGGGATTCAGGTAGGTTATAGATTTTAATCTTAATTTAACTAAACGGCTCCCCATGAAATGGCTAATTCTCTCAGGAAAGAACCCCTTTATCAGAGGGAATTAGTTACCTCCTCTCATGGGGAGCCTTAATTTTTAGGAGGGGAAAAGATGAAAAAAATATTATTAATGGCAATTGTGTCTGTCTTAATATCAACCTCCAATTCTTATGGAGATAGCAAGCCTGTATTTATGTCGCCTGANNAGCGGCTGGGCTACAAACACAAAAAATGGAAGAGGATTTAAGATAATCGAGATATATCGTGAGGACTGTCCAAAGTCCCAGCATATACAATTAAAAATAGAGCCAAAGGATGGCAAAGCTGTATGTGTATATGGCGGAGAGGTATCTGATAAGGAGCCTGATTATATTATGTGGGCAAAGACAGATAGATGGATAGCGATGGGAAAAGGGGAATATGGTCCAATGAAAGCTATGACTTTCAGGAGACTTAAGTTTGATGGTCCGATGTGGGAAGCAATGAAGAATATGGGGCCATTTTCTGCCTTTCTATTATTAACAGGAAAAGTTGATTCAGACTTTTCATCATGTCATTAAGTATGGTATTTTAATAAAATGCCACTCACTCCTGAGAAATATGATAATTGGTATTACACTAAGAAGGGTAAATATATAAGCGGGCTTGAGAAAAGGGTTTTGCTGAAGATGATAGCCCCTGATAGAATTTCGGATTTTAAAATTTTGGATATAGGATGCGGGACAGGGTATTTTACGCAATTTCTGAGCAGCTATTGCAGGAGTGTTGTGGGAATTGATACATCAGTGAATATGATTAAATATGCAATGAAGAAGAGAGAAGACAGAAGTCAGAAGACAGAAGTCAGAATAAAATATATTGTTGCTGATGCGGAGAGCCTCCCATTTAAAGATGGTAGTTTTGATATATCTGTATCCATAACAGCAGTAAATTTTTTCAGGAATCCGGCAAGGGCTGTCTCGGAGGCGGTAAGAATCAGCAGGGAGAAGATTTTTCTCGGTGTGTTGAATAAATGGAGTTTGCTCTACTTTTTTAAAAAGGTGAAGAGTTTTTTTGTAAATACATCATATTCTGATGCCTGTTTTTATAGTCAGGGAGATATGGTGAATATTCTTTCTTCATTTCCACAGATTAAAGGTGTTTATAAACAACATACCTATTTTCTCCCATTTCCACAAATCCGTTTAATCCTGTCGGGAGTTGAGTGGATTATACCCTCATGGCTTCCCTTTGGGGGGTTTATGGGTATTGTCGGAGAGAAAGAAGGGAGGATTAGATGAAATTAGGAATTGTTATTTATTCATGTGATTCTGAAACCGTATGGAATGCCTTCAGGTTTGGAAATCATGCCCTTAAAAATGGCGATGTGGTAAAGATATTTTTATTGGCAAAGGGGGTGGAGTGCGAATCTCTTAATACGGATAAATTTAATGTTACTGAACAGATAGACGCCTTTGCTAATAACAGCGGCAAGATTTTTGCCTGTGGCACCTGCCTAAAAATCAGGGGCTCGCAAGGCTCAGAAGTATGTCCCATGTCAACAATGAAAGATTTGTATGAAATAGTAAAAGAGAGTGATAAAATTATAACATTCTAAAGTGTTTTTATGAGGAGGCATGATGTCAGCAAAGACAATAGTTGTTTTAGGCGGCGGCAGTGGTGGAATTGTATGTGCCAATGAGTTAAGAAAAAAATTAGGCGGAGAGCACAGGATTATACTTATTGATAAAGATGAAGAACATACATTCTATCCCTCCCTTTTGTGGTTAATCTTTGGTTTAAGAAAACCTGAACAGATAAAGAGAAGCCTGAGGGCTTTAACAAAAAAAGGGATTGAGTTTATTCAAGGTGAGGTTACTGAGATTTCCACCGAGAAAAAATCTATCAGCCTTAATAGACAAAATATAAATTATGATGAACTTATAATCTCACTTGGTGCAGAGCTAAATACAAAGGCATTTCCCAAGACTCCAAAGATTTTCAATTTTTACTGTCTGGAAGGTGCAAAACTCTCTGGCGAGGCAATAAATAATTTTTCTAACGGGAAAATAGTTATTTTCATTGGCGGGATGCCCTTTAAATGTCCTGCCGCACCTTATGAATTTGCATTTTTAATTGACTCCTTTTTTAAAAATAGAAATATCCGTGGCAGAATTAGTATTGAAATCTATACACCCGAAACATTACCAATGCCAACTGCAGGACCTCAAATTGGCAATATGTTAAAGCAGATGTTAGAGTCAAGACAGATTAATTTTAATCCTGAATATAAATTTAAGTCTGTTGACGAAGGAAAAATCTATTTTGAAAATAATAAAACTGCCGATTTTGATCTTCTCTTTGTTGTCCCACCCCACACTGCACCTGAGGTGGTTAAAAAAACAAATCTAATAAATGAAAGCGGTTGGATACCTGTTGATAGGGAAACACTAAAGACAAAATTTGAAAATGTCTATGCAATCGGTGATGTAACTACAATTAAACTTCCAGGACAGTATAAAACTGATAAACCGCTAAATTTACCAAAGGCAGGTGTATTTGCACATTATCAGGCAGAGGTTGTAGCAGAGAATATTGTAAAGGAAATTAACGGACAAAAACCTGATAAAAGGTATTCAGGGAATGGCTACTGTTTCCTTGAATTGGGAAGCCATAAAGCAGGATTTGCAAAGGGGAATTTTTTTGCAACTCCATCTCCTTCAGTGGCGATATATAGCTCCGGGAAAATCTGGCATCTCGGAAAGATAGCTTTTGAAAAGTGGTGGTTATGGAAATGGTTTTGATGATTCGGCTATTTTAATCTATCAATAAGATGCCCTACATTACACTGTAGATTTATTCCTTTCTATCAAATTATTCTATAAAATCCATTCTATTTTTGATATTCTAACATTTATGGTGCGATTTCAGGAATTATTAAGAGAGCCGAAGATAGCCTATTTCTCAATGGAGGTTGGTATATTGAATGATATGCCTACATACAGCGGAGGACTTGGTGTTCTTGCAGGGGATACGATAAGGTCAAGCGCCGATTTAAAACTTCCCTTTGTTGCTGTAACGCTGTTGAGCAGAAAGGGTTTTTTCAATCAGGATATAGATGAAAATGGGAGGCAGATAGAATCTCCTGTTTCGTGGGAGCCGTCCAGATTCATGACCTTACTTTCCGAGAAGGTCAAGGTAAAGATAGAGGGGAGAGATGTTTATGTTCAGGCGTGGCTATATATTGTGGATAGTCTTACAGGCGGGAAGGTTCCTGTATTCTTTCTTGATACAGATACCCCGGAGAATGCACCTGCTGACAGAGAGATAACTTCCCATCTCTATGGCGGCGACAATAAATACAGATTAAAGCAGGAGATTGTCCTCGGCATCGGCGGTGTAAGGATGCTGAATGCCCTTAGTTTTCAAATCAAGAAATACCACATGAACGAAGGACACGCCTCATTTCTTACGCTTGAGCTTCTCTTGGAATTCAAAAAAGATATTGAATCTGTCTGGGATGAAAGATTTGTATGGGATACAGAAAGGGTGAAAGACCTGTGCGTCTTCACAACCCACACACCTATAGAGGCAGGGCACGATAAATTTCCCTATGATTTAATCAGGGATGTAATGGGAGAATTAATTCCGTTTGATATACTTAAAGAGCTTGCAGGGAGGGATAATCTCAATATGACACTCCTCGCATTAAACTTAAGCAAATATGTAAATGGTGTTGCGAAAAAACATGGAGAGGTATCAAAGAACCTTTTCCCGGGCTATGAAATCCATGCAATTACAAACGGTGTTCATTCATATACATGGACATGCGAGAGCCTTGCGAGGGTCTATGATAAATATATTCCGGGCTGGGCAAATGAGCCTGAGCTATTTGTAAGAATCGGAAAGATACCTGATGAAGAACTGTGGGATGCCCATATAGAGGCGAAAATAAGATTGCTGAATTATATCAAAGAGACAGCTGGTGTTGTGATGAGCCCGGATATATTAACAATAGGTTTTGCAAGGAGGGCGACTGCATATAAGAGGGCTGACCTTTTATTCTCCGATATAAACAGGCTCAAAAAGATAGCGAAGACAGGAAAACTCCAGATTATATATGCCGGCAAGTCGCACCCAAACGACCATCCCGGAAAGGAACTTATACAGAGAATAAATAACTATATTAAAGAACTTAAAGGGTCTATAGATATTGTATATCTGAAAAATTACAATATGGACATTGCGCTGAAACTTGTATCAGGTGTTGATATCTGGCTGAATACACCCTTGAGACCAAGGGAGGCTTCTGGGACAAGCGGGATGAAGGCTGCACACAATGGGGTTATAAATTTTAGTGTCCTTGACGGCTGGTGGATAGAAGGGCATATAGAAGGTTATACAGGCTGGGCAATAGGACCGGTGCCCTCTGAGGTTACACTAACTGAAAATCTGGATACAAAAGATGCTGACGACCTTTATACCAAATTGGGAAAGACTATTATACCGATGTTTTATAATAACAGGCATACATGGATAAGGATGATGCAAAATGCAATAGGCAAGAATGCCTATTACTTCAACAGCCACAGGATGATGAGGAGGTATGTCACAGAGGCATATATAAGGTAATCCTTGACTTATTATTTAGCAGGG
This sequence comes from Nitrospinota bacterium, assembly GCA_003489165.1. Lineage (GTDB taxonomy): Bacteria > Nitrospinota > Nitrospinia > UBA9942 > UBA9942 > UBA9942. The sequence goes on from DNJG01000071.1 coordinate 5,809, forward strand.
ATATATGATAATACAAGAATAAAAAAGGTGAAAGGAGGTGAAATATATGAAGGTTTTAAAGATATTTGGATTAATATTGTTGGCAGTATCAATATCTACTGATTATGCCTTCGCAAAAAAAGAGAAGGGTATGGGTGGGATGATGCATGGTGAAATGATGGGAGGCATGAAGGATAACAGAGAAGAACATCATAAGATGATGACCGATGTAATGCAATCTGTTGCTGATTTGGCTGCTGTTGTCAAGGGTTCAGTTGCCGATAAGGATGCAAAAGATAAATGTGATGCCATTATTGCAAAGGCAGGAGAAATGATAAAGAAGCATGACGAGATGTGGAAAGAGCATCAGCAGAAGATGGAAGAGATGATGAAGTCCCATAAAGATATGATGGAAAAAAAGAAGGAAAAGAAATAAAAATAGTGGTTAGTGTTAGTGACAGTAACTGACACTGACACTAATCACTAACACCGGTACTCCTGAAATGACCTATGATGATACAATCAGATTTCTTTATAGTATTGAAAAATTCGGAATAAGATTAGGTCTTGAGAATATCTCTCTTATCCTCAATCTCCTTCAAAACCCTCACAATCAGTTTAAGTCCATTCATATAGCAGGGACAAATGGCAAAGGTTCTACTGCCGCCATGACAGCCTCAATATTACAGTCTGCAGGATATAAAACAGGTCTCTATACATCTCCTCACCTACAGGATTTCAGGGAAAGGATAAGAATTAATGGATTTATGATAGCAGAGGAGGATGTAATTGACCTAACTGAAAGAATTAATTATGAATTGGGAACTCAAAACTCAATGCAACTTACTTTCTTTGAATTTACAACTGCTATGGCATTTATGTATTTTGCAATAGAAAAAGTAGATTTTGCAGTTGTAGAAGTTGGCATGGGGGGAAGGCTTGATGCAACAAATGTCCTAAATCCAGTAGTATCAATTATTACAGAGATTGATATTGAGCATACTGAACATCTTGGTGAAGATATAAAATCAATAGCAAAAGAAAAGGGGGGGATTATAAAGGAAAAAGGAACTGTCATTCTGTCATCCCGTAAGCCCGATGTAATTGAAATAATAGAATCTATATGTAAGGATAAAAATGCTAAACTTTACAGAATCGGGAGGGATTTCGGAATGCGGAATGAGGAATGCGGAATAAGGAGCTCAAAATTTGAATTTCACAATCCAAAATCCGCAATTCACAATTTTGAGATTCCACTTCTTGGCAAATATCAGATAATTAATGCCTCAATCGCAATAAAGGCATCACTTATTATAAAAGAAAGTGGATTTAAGATTGATGAATCAAATATCAGAGATGGGTTAAAAAAAGTCCAGTGGAACGGAAGGCTTGAGATTGTATCAAAAAATCCCGTTATCATTTTAGATGGTGCACATAATCCAGCTGCCGCAAAAGCTCTGTCGGAAGAACTGAAGGAACTTAAATACAGAAGTCAGAAGCCAGAAGTCAGAAGCCAGAATAAACTCATACTTGTTATAGGAATTTTAAAAGATAAAGACTACAAAGGGATTATCTCTTTTCTGGCTCCAATTGCAGATTATATAATTATCACAAAACCAAAAACTGATAGAGGCAGGATAGCTGAGGACTTAAAAACCGAGTCTTTAAAATATAAAAAGGATGTAGAAATAATTGAAGATATATCTGAAGCGATTTCAAAGGCAAAAAGCTATACCAAAAGCGATGACATCATTTGTATCACAGGCTCATTCTTTACAATTGGAGAGGCGATAAAATGGGTATCCAAAATGGCTTGAGATGTGAAATGCCTCATGCCATAATTAACCAGTAATGAGAAAAAATCAAGAAATATTCTGCCTGTTATTAACTATATGCTGTTCAGTATTTATAATTCACTATTCTTTTGCCGAGGAACCGTCCATTTCTAAAAATATAAAGGAGCAGATTTTTATTTCAGCTGATAGGCTTGAGTTCATAAAAAATAAAAACCTTATGGATGGCAGGGGTAATGTGGAGATATGGCATAAAGATAGAGCTGTCTTTGGCGATGCAGTTGAATTTAACACTGATACAGGTGATGGCTTGATAAATGGGAATGTGGTTCTCTCTGATACTGAGAGCCAGATATATTCTGAATCAGCAGAGTTCAATATGAAAGCTGAAACTGGTATATTGCATAATACCGAGGGGGTTATAGCGTCAAAATATTATTTTACCGGTGAAAAGTTAGAAAAGGTTGGCACGGACAGNNCGCCTGCGCTTAGAACACTACGCCTTTTTAACAGGCTCATTCCTTTTGATTAAAGATATTCCGGTTTTTTACCTCCCTTTTTGGATTGTCCCCATTAAGACAAAAAGGGCGACCGGATTTCTTGCCCCTTCCTTTGGTTCAAGCAATAAAGACGGATTTTTTATAAACAATAGTTTCTTTTGGGCAATAACAGACCATCAGGATGCAACAATTTATCTTGATTATCTTGAGAAAAAAGGATTACGGGAGGGGCTTGAGTATAGGTATTTCCTAAGTAAAAACAGCTCAGGTAATTTTTTGGGCTCTTATTTAAAAGAGAGGGATACGGAAAGGGAATTATATAAGATAAATTTTGACCACAATCATCTGTTTACATACAATGTTCAGGGGGCAGTTAAGATTGACATTGTGAGTGGAGCCAATCCTGACAGGGAATATGAGGATGATACTAGCATGAGAACGAGGAGGTATACAGATTCCTATATGAGGCTTACAAAAAACTGGCTTTCAAGGAG
>DNJG01000108.1 GCA_003489165.1 Nitrospinota bacterium
TTCCTTATGAGATAACTCATAGTGTTGATATTGGTCCCCCTGTTCAGATGCCTGTATTTTTTACAGTCTATTCCTCTATGTTCATGCACGGGAGCTTCATGCACATAATAGGCAATATGCTCTACCTCTGGATATTTGGAAATAATATAGAGGACTCTATGGGGCATATCAGATTTATATTTTTCTATCTCATATGCGGCACAGTGGCATCTTTAACACATATATTTCTTGCCCCAAATTCAAAAATACCAATGGTTGGTGCCAGTGGTGCAGTTTCAGGTATTCTTGGGGCTTATCTATTGTTATTTCCACATGCGAGGATTTTAACTCTGGTAACATTTGGATTCTTTGTAAGAATGATAAAAATCCCTGCGATGGTTGTTCTTGGATTCTGGATAGTCCTTCAGTTTTTAAATAGCACAGTTGCATCTGGTTCAGAGGGTGGAGGGGTGGCATGGTTTGCCCACATAGGCGGCTTCTTTGCAGGACTCATTTTGATAAATTTTTTTAAAAAGAACTAAAACCTGATTAAACCACTGAGACACTGAGGCACTGAGAAAATATAAATATTTTGAAAAGTCTTTAATATCTCTGTGTCTCTGTGCCTCCGTGGCAAATTTTTATAATTTCTATATGATTACAAAATTGCATCTTGCACCCATCATCTGTATAATTATATTATTGTCTGCGAATATCTCACATTCCCTGACTCTTGATGAGATAATTGACAGGGTTCAAGATAGGTATGAAAAGACGGGGAATTTTCAGGCTGATTTTACACAAACTTCCATCTTAAAAACTGTAAAGCAAAAACAGGTCAGCAAGGGACGTGTATTTATAAAGAAGCCCGGAATGATGAGGTGGGAATATAAAGAGCCTGAAGCACAGTTTATTATTTCTGATGGCAAGGTCATCTGGTTTTATGTGCCGATAGATAAACAGGTAATGATAAGTAATGTTACAGGCGATATAGATTCTCATTCGCCAAACATTTTTCTGGCTGGAAGCGGTAACCTGAGGAATATATTTAATATTGAACTTGAGAGCGAAGGGGAGATTTCACAGCATCAATATCTGCTAAGATTAATTCCAAAAAAATCTCAGCCAAACATGACAAAATTGGTAATTGGCGTAAACAGTGAAGATTTTAAAATTGAAATGAGTAGTATCTATGATATATATGGAAATCAGACTATTGTAAGTTTCTCAAGCATAGAAATAAACAAAGAATTACCTGAGGGCATCTTTCATTTTGAAGTACCTCAAGGCGTCAGAGTTGTAACACAGTAAAAAGGAGGATTAAGTGGAGACAATTATTTCGGCTGTTATTTTGTTAGGTGCTTTGATTTTTGTTCATGAACTTGGACATTTCCTCATTGCAAAGAGAAGCGGGGTTGGGGTTGAAAAATTTTCACTCGGATTTGGCCCCAAGATTATCGGTAAAAAAATCGGAGAGACTGAATATCTTATCTCTGCCGTCCCTCTTGGCGGATATGTAAAGATGGTAGGTGAAGACCCCGAGGAGCAGGTAACCGATTCAGAAAAGTCATTTACAAACAAACCTGTAGGGGCAAGACTGGCAATAGTCTCGGCTGGACCGATATTTAATCTCCTTTTTTCAGTAGCAATACTCGCCATTGTGTTTATGATAGGCATTAAAGTCCCTTCAGATTCGTCGGCAGTTGGGAATGTAAGAATTGGACATCCTGCAGAGATGGCTGGATTGAAAAGCGGGGATACAATTGTTGAGATAGAGGGGAAATCAGTTGATAAATGGCATCAGATGGCTGAGATTATCCATAAAAGTCCGAGCAAAGAACTCTCCTTCAAAGTAAAAAGGGGGAGTGGAGAAACAATTGACCTGAAAATAACGCCGAAGGCTGAAACTGTAAAGGATGTCTTTGGAAAAGACCAGCAGGTTGGTCTTATAGGGATTGAGCCGTCACTTGTTACAGAGAGATATAATCCTATAATCGCCACACTTAAGGGATTTGAAAGGACATGGGATATTACATATCTCACCTTCTGGGCAATGTATAAGATGATTACAGGCGACATCTCTGCAAAGAATATTGGAGGACCCCTGCTCATTTTTCAGAAGGCAGGAGAATTTGCAAGTGAGGGATTTTTACCCTATGCCACCTTTGCTGCACTTATAAGTATCAACCTTGGTATTCTTAACCTGCTTCCAATACCTGTTCTTGACGGAGGGCATATTTTATTTTTCCTGATAGAGATAATCTTCAGAAAACCTGTCAGTGTGAGGTCAAGAGAGGTTGCACAGCAGGTAGGTATATTCATATTGGTCTCTCTCATGCTCTTTGCATTTTATAATGATATAATGAGATTCCTTGAGCATTAATGAATTATGGATGATGAAAACATCCTTTACAATCTTGAATCCCTCGCAAAGAGATTATCTGTAGATGTTAAATACAGAAATCTTACTGATGAGGAGTTCAGGATTGAAAGCGGGGCTTGCAATCTAAAAGGCAAGGATATGATAATTATTGACAACAGATTGCCTGCAAAGGAAAAATGCGGGGTATTGAGCAGACAGTTAAAAAAATATAATACAGACAATATATTTATCCCGCCTATTATAAGGGAAATGATGGGATTGAAGGATACCAGCTCTATCCTGTCTCAATAAATCCCGTTAGAAATTCTCAACCCATCAGATATAATATAGGTTTTTGTTTTTATTCCTCAAACTGATAGTGTTTCTTTATCTTAATAAACTCTCCTTCCATTCTTAAAAATGCTTCTACAATGTCAGGGTCAAAATGCTTCCCTGAATTTTTTATAATAATCTCCCTTGTATCCTTATGAATCCATGCCTCCTTATAAACTCTCTTATTTGTCAGTGCATCATAAACATCAGCAAGAGCCATTATACGTGCTGATAATGGTATCTTGTCCCCCTTAAATCCATATGGATAACCTGAGCCATCAAATTTCTCATGATGACAATATGCAATCTCTTTACCCATTGTAAGAAACGAACCCTTATGAGTACCCAACCTATTTTCTGCTGCCGTAATTGCATCCCCACCAATAACTGTATGTCTTTTCATAATCTCAAATTCTTCAGGAGTCAATCTGTCAGCCTTTAAAAGTATATTATCAGGTATCCCGACTTTCCCAATATCATGGAGGGGGCTTGATTTATATATCAGGTCTATATATTTTTCGTCAATTATACCCTTAAATTTCTCTCTTGTTGCAAGTTCCTGTGCAATCAATCTGCAACAATTTCTTATCCTTTCTAAATGGGCGCCTGTATCAGGGTCTCTATACTCTGCTAATTTTGCAAGCCCAATAATTGTTGCATCCTGTGTATCCTCAATCTCCTTTGTCCTCTCCTTAACCTTTTGCTCTAAAGTTTTATTATATTCTTTAAGTGCATCTTCCAACTGCTTTCTAACAGTAATATCCACTGTCATCCCCATGTAACCAATGATATTACCCTCTCTTTTTATAGATGTAATAGACAGTATGACAGGTATCTCTCTTTTATCCTTTGTAAGATTGATTAGTTCTCCATTAAAATACCCCTTATTTAAAACCTCCATCCACATCCTTTTATAAAATTCAGGAGTAGAATGGGCGGATTTCAAAATCTTCACATTTTTATCTAAAGCTTCCTCCCTCTCATATCCATAAATATGGGTAAATGCCTTATTTATATCTGCTATATTGCCTTTTGTATCTGTTATCATAATTGCATCATTTGAGTTTTTGTAACTCTGAAAATAGAGTTCTGCCTGAGTATAAAGCCTCTCTCTTTCCTCTATCAGCCCCCTTACTTTTATATGTGCACCAATACGGGATAAGAGTTCCTCAGGCTCAAAGGGCTTTGCTATATAGTCATTAGCTCCAAGAGACAATACTTTTTTAACAATATCTTTATCGCCAACTGCTGTTACCATAATAATAGGTATTGTCTCATACTCTTTTCTGCTCCTTATTTCTTCACAGGTCTGGTAGCCATCCATTACAGGCATATCTATATCCATTAAAATGAGGTTGGGTTGTGAATCTTTAAGATAATCCAATGCCTCTTTGCCGTTGTTGACAGAAGATGTTATATACCCTTCCATTTTCAATATATTTTCAAGAAGAGTCCTGATTATGGAGTTATCATCTACTATAAGTATGTGCCTCTCCTTATCTCCAGCACTCTTTGAGCATATTTCCTTTATATCTATAGCCATAGTGAAGTATAATATCTTTATAAAAAATGTCTTGCAAGCATATTCGCAAGTTATTAGAATAATGGCGAATAAACTTAGGGGGAAATATGTTTGGAATGGGCATTACAGAATTGGTAATAGTATTGCTGATTATTTTTTTAATATTCGGTTTTGGAAAACTACCCGAGATCGGCAGCGGCATAGGAAAGGTAATAAAGAATTTCAAAAAATCACTTAAAGGTGAAGATGAAATAGATGTAACACCGAAAAAGGAAAGTAAGCAGTAGGCAGTATGCAGTAAGCAATCCGTAATTGACAGTTTTTTCTGCCTACTGCTTACTATGTTTTTATGGTTCGTGTAGAAGATATTACAGAAGCTATACATTCATATAATCCAGAGGCTAATATAGACATAATCTGGAAGGCTTATGTCTATTCTGCTAAGGTTCACAGAGGGCAGGTCAGACTATCAGGTGAGCCATATCTATCCCACCCCTTAGAGGTAGCCCATATCCTGACAAAACTAAAGATGGATGAATCATGTGTAGCGGCTGGGCTGCTACACGATACTATTGAGGATACTATTTCAACATTAGAAGAGCTAAGAGAACATTTTGGGGAAGAGATTCTCTCTCTAGTGGATGGCGTCACAAAAATCAGCAGGATTGAATTTGCCAGCAGTGAAGAACAGCAGGCTGAAAATTATAGAAAGATGATACTGGCAATGTCAAAAGATATTAGGGTCATCCTCATAAAACTCGCCGACAGACTGCACAATATGAGGACTCTTGAATATATGTCTACCGATAAACGCGAGAAAATCAGCCGTGAAACACTGGATATATTTGCCCCCCTCGCCAACAGGCTCGGAATAGGCTGGATGAAATTAGAGTTAGAAGACCCTGCCTTCAAATATCTCTATCCTGATAAATATAAGGAAATTATGGATAGGGTGGCAGAAAAATACGAGGAGAGGGTAAAGTTTATAGAAAATATAGCTGTTGTCATCAACAAGGAACTGGATAAAGCTGATGTAAAAGGAAAGGTAATAGGAAGGCCCAAGCACTACTACAGCATATATAAGAAGATGATTGACCAGAGTATAAGTTTTGACCA
>DNJG01000023.1 GCA_003489165.1 Nitrospinota bacterium
GGTTGAAACCCTGGACCACTGTAACGGAGATTGTAAAGCCCAAAGATTGAGTTTGATGGATTAACCTTTGTTAAAAGGCCAACCTGTGTATTTATATTACCACCACTGAAAAAATTGCCATCGGAAGGTATAAATGCACCCTCACTGAGGGTCATATCAAAATATGGGGAGAATGTCTTTGATCCCTCGCCGGTTGTGGCAAAGGAGTCACTGTTAAAAAACAGAACAGTCAAGACTATTAAAAAAATTATAACCTTTTTCATTTTTTAAAAGTTTAGGTGAAAATTCACCACCGGGTGAATAACCAATATGCCTTCCGGATAAATGTTAAGTCCAAATTCAAAGTATTTTCCATACCAGCTTATCTTTGAAGCTAATACTTGCTCTTTTATGCCATAATTCATCTGAATGCTCCAGAATTTGTTTATGCTCGTTATGTGCTCTATACCTGCTATTAGAAAGTCATCTCTGAAACCTGCATCAAAGCTTGTTACCTGTGCCCCTACAATATCAACAGCTTTATTTAGTTTGAGTGATGCCTTGAGTTGAGAATATTTATAACCATAGAATGTCCTTATCTTCGGACTAACCGATGAACTCATTATGAGGTCAATATAGTAGCCATTAAAATCTAAACTATTTATATCTTTGGATTGTTCTGTTGCAATTTTTGTTGCCATCATATTCCAGTATCCACCTGCTATGTCTAACTGCGGTAAACCTGGACTTATCCTACCCTCTCCATGAAGCCTATATTTACCCGATAGATTAGCATAAGTTGCTGGTAATAGTGTGGGGAAAATTCCAGTCTGAAAACCATAGGTTTTACCAGGAGGTAATGGTGTTGTTGTTTCAAGGTCTTGCTGAAATTCATAGAAGAATGCGGCGGGGTTTGCAATTATTTCACCAGCAATCTGAGTTGCCTTTGCACCGAGGTCAATACTATTGGCATAAGAGATACAAGGCAGGATAGATAATATGAATGTATATATTATTATAGTCTTTTTCATTATTTTAAACTAACTTCATTCAATGCAGGTAGTGCCCTCTGGATTATAGCAACTGCTAAGTCAGGAATAAAAACAATGTCTATATTTGTATTTATATTTAAGAAATCAGCACTGCTTATATCACTTCTAACTGCATCATTACTTGTCCAGAGATTTGGATTGTTGCTGATACTCTTTTTAACATACATAATGTTTTCTGCTGCGGCATTTTTCAGGATGGAAAATGGGTCAGAAGATGTGTTTGTAAAATCTGTAACCTGTCTAATATCTCCAGAATTATTGATAATGTAGTCTTCCGTTGCATACCATATAATATCTTTTGTAGTGTTGTTGCCCAATCTATAAGGGTCAGCTCTGTAATTATAAAGAGAAGGGTCACCTTTTATTTCAAAATGATCAGTACACCCTGTGCATGCTTCAACTTTGCTTGCCCAATGGATGCCTGATATATTAGTAGTGCCATCATTAGCCCCTCCATCACTAATATCAACATTTAGAATCCTATCTATACCAATATAATCTGTTTTGCCTGTTATCAAAACTTCTTTTGAGTCAGCGGCTGATGTATCCTTTATTACCCTTATATCATTTACGAGTTTATCTTCTGTTGAGTCATATTTAAAAATTTTAGCAATTACAAAAATATTGCTTGCATCTGTTCTGTTGGCCGATACGAGAGATGCCTTATCGGGTTTTACAGAACTTGTGCCAAAAAAGTTAGGCCAGTCTTCTATTCTGTCAGGTATAACGCTATTAAAGGATATGTTAGCCTGAAACAAATCAAGCCTATTGGAAACAGTAGCAGGTCCATTATACGCAAATTCATGGGTAGTATACCTATACTCAGGTCTTTTTACGAGATTGAAAAACTGAAGACTCTTTTCATCAGGTCTCATTAACCTTTGGTCAACCCTGACAAGATTTCCATGGATATCTTTAAGTGTCCTTCCTGCCTCAAAATCAGATTCTTTAACCTTTATCACAATGTCTTTTACAGCATCCTCATTACTGGCGACATCAGACGATAGATCTCTAATTTGTTCTCTATCTTTTTCCTTCTCTTTTAACTCTTTTTGTTTCTCTTCGGATGTGAGACCAGGATCCCAATTTTCAAGTCCTTTTACTTCTTCTTCTTTTGTAAGGAGGGCAACCTTGGCCTTTTCTCCTATCTCATCAACTGCAAAGGAATGCCCCTGCGAAATTTTAATCGGTTTTATAGCCTTTTGCATAAATTCAACAGTTATTTCACCAAACAGTGCCCACATATTTGAATCGCCGCTTTCAGTAGTAGATAATGTATATTCTGTTCCCCTTGCAGCACATACAACGGTTCTGGTTTTAACCTCAAATGTCTCTTTCCGTGATAGATGAGGGATTCTTACTTTTACATCACCTTGTGATAGGGAGAGTTTATTTGAAGATAGTTGTCTTAACTCAATTTCAAGATTGCTTGATTCTTTTAACCATACCTTTGATTTGTTTGGAAAGAGTAAAACTGCCGTACCATCAACTCCGGTTTTAACTGCTCCACCCTCAAGAATTTCAACCCTTTCTGTGACAGGAATCCAATCTTTATCTTTGCTTATCTTCACCTCTACATTTCCTGAAAAGGAGATTAACTTTGTTTCATCTGCCAATGCAATAAATGGTGATAGAGCAAGAAACAATAGTAATAGTAAAAATATATATTTTTTCATCACAATTAACCCCCCTCTCTTATATTGAAGATTAGCCCAAAAATATCAAAATAAATTTGGGATGTCAAGAGAAAAAATTAATAAAAAAATGGATAAGAAAAAGTATAAAAATTTCCTTAAATATTAGCTCACAGGTAGGGTTATTTTAACTGTTGTTCCGTATCCCTCTTTGCTTTCTATATTAATGCTGCCATTATGCCCTTCTATTATCTTCTGAACTGTAGAGAGTCCCAAACCTGTCCCTTCTTCTTTCGTGGTAAAAAATGGGTCAAAGACCTTCTGCAAATCTGTCTCCGATATGCCTGCACCTGTATCCTTAATAATAATTTCTACTGCTTCATCATCAGGTTTATAATAAAGCGGATTGCCATTTTTTTTATTGACTGATATTGTCATCGTCCCGCCATTTTCCATCGCCTGAATAGAATTAATGGAAAGGTTCCAGATAACCTGTTTTATCTGCTTCGGGTCTGCATTAATTGTAACCCCGTTATTTTTAAATGATGTTTCAATATTAAGATTAGGAGGATATTCTTTACTATTTTTCAGAAGCGTTATTGTCTCCGTTATAAGTTCTTTTATGCTGCACATCTGCAGGCTCTTTTTAAAAGGTGATGCATAAAGCAGAAATTGGGTTATTATAGAGTTAAGCCTCTCGGTTTCTCTCAGGATAATGTCCATGAGTTTTATGTTTGTGTCCCTCAAAGCCTGTCTTGGCCCTGAATTAGGTTCATTGGTTTCACAGAAAAGCTCATCCTTTAATACCTGAATTGAGCCGCTTATTGATGCAAGTGGATTCCTTATCTCGTGTGCAATGCCTGATGCTATTCTTCCTATTGCTGCTAATTTTTCGCTCTTTATTATCTTTTCCTTCATCTCCTTCATGATTGTCAGGTCCTGAAAAACACCTATGATTCCCCGTATATTATTTTTATCGTCTTTTAAAGGCGATATGTTCATTCCAAGGTGAATTTTTCTTCCATTTTTTCTTATGAAGATATCTTCTGTGCGAATAGGATTATCTGTTAACATGATGAAATTATCCGCAAGTAGAGGAAGATTGAAAAAATCAGAGTAGTGTCTGCCTCTCACTTCATCAAATTTATACCCGGTTATTCCTTCAGCGGCAAGATTAAATGATACTATCCTTCCATTCAAATCAGCTGTTATTAGACCACTTCCCATATTCTTCACCACACTTTCGTGAAATGTCTTCAACTGCAGAAGATCTTCACTCTTCTCTTCCAACTCTTCACCTGTTTTCTTTAATTTCTCTGAGAGATAGCCGCTCAGAAATGCCACTAAATAGAAGGCGGATATATTAAGAAATACTGTGTAAAATACAGCCTCACCGATTGTTGGTATAGTTTTGCTGCTATAAAATGTAAGGGGATGCAATATATTGTAGAACTCCAGATTTACAAGGGTGCCGTATAAGATACTTGATAGCGATGCAATTATATAACTCCCTTTTCTATACAGTATTATGCTGGAGGCTATAATGGAAAGGATGTATAGGAATGGAAACGGACTTTCAATCCCACCGCTTATGTATATAACACTGCTCTCTACTAATAAATCGCCTATGAGCTGAAGGTAGCATAGAAACTTCAGATTTTTTACTAACTTGAGGAGAATGGAGTATATAATGGTTAGGAGATATGTAGTTGCAATGAGAATTGTAACTGGAAGAATAAACGGAAGCTGTCCTGACCTTATTTGTAAGATTATTATAGTGCCAAGGAATACAGAGATGACAACCACCCTGAGAACCATCAGGGATTTTATTTTAAAGAGGAGTTCTCTTTGCATAAGAATTATTGGTCAATAGCCCATTGGTCATTGGTTACTAATGATCAATTTTTATTACCCACCGCCGGCAATGCTTGCAAGTTTAAATATTGGAAGGTACATGGCAACGACTATAAATCCAACTGTAACGCCGAGAAATGCCATCAATGCAGGCTCTAATAGAGCTGTGAGACCCTCTACTGCGGTATCTACTTCTTCATCATAAAAATCTGCAATTTTATTCAGCATTGAATCCAATGCACCTGCCGCCTCGCCTACACCAATCATCTGAACTACCATATTAGGAAATATCTTCTTTTTCTCCAGAGGTTCGGCAATGGTCGTACCCTTTTTTATCTCTTCAATGATAGAGAGAACTGCCCCTTCAATAATTTTATTACCTGCTGTCTTTGCAGTGATATCCAAACCCTGTATAATCGGGACTCCGCTGGCAAGGAGTGTTCCCATCGTTCTTGTGAATTTTGCGACAGCTACCTTCTGAATAAGCGAGCCGAATACAGGAACCTTTAGCATAAGACCGTCAACTACCACTTGTCCCTTTTCAGTTGCATAAAACCTTTTAAACAGGAAGCTGCCTGCAATTGCAAGCGGTATTACATAGACGATATATTTTTTTGTATATGAACTGGCATTTAATACAATTTGAGTCGGAAGGGGCAGGGCAGCACCGGCACCCTCAAACATAGTGGCAAAAGATGGAATGACAAATATCATAAGGAATACAATAACAATAACGGCAATTGATACAATAGCGGCAGGATAGACCATTGCAGATTTAACCTTTCCTTTAAGAGCAAGTGCCTTCTCATTATAGGCAGCAAGCCTCTTAAGGATTGTATCAAGGATACCACCAATTTCACCAGCCTCTACCATATTTGAATATAGGTTATCAAATATCTTTGGATGTTTTCTAAGCGCATCGGCGAAGGTATCGCCTTTTTCAACNNGAAGAAAGGATGCTGAGACATTGAACGAGCGGTAGTCCTGCCTCAATCATTGTTGCAAACTGGCGTGTAAATACAACAACATCTTTCTCTGTAGGACCTCCTCCTCCAAGGCTGAATTCCTTTGGTTTGACTTTTAGCTGGATAACCTGAATTTTCTGCTTTCGGAAGATAGCCTCAATTGCCTCTTTACTTTCAGCTTCTACCTCTCCGCTTTGTTCCCCTGCCTTAGTTTTTATTTTATATACAAATATTGGCATAACCAAAAGGATTGAAGATTGACTATTGAAGATTAAAAATATTTCCTTAAATCGTCAATTTTCAATTATCAATTCTTTACCGTTTCTCCTCTTCCTCTACAGTTTTAACTGATAAAGCATCCATAGTCCTTTTAACCTTTTCAAATTGAATTGCAACCTTTGCTAACTTTTCAGTGGTTATCCTGAGACGGTCTACAAGAGTATTGACTATAAATTTTAGTTCTGCAGGCGTCTTATTTAATAGTTCAGCAAAATATTTTTTATCGATTATTCCAACATTAACATCACCTATAGCTATTACACTGGCTGTCCTTGGGGAATTGCTGAATAATCCCATTTCTCCAAAGACATCACCCTCCTTAAGGATTCCAATTGATACATTCTTTTCGCCAACCTTCTTAGATACCTTGACCTGTCCTGACAGAATAATGTATGCTTTTGTACTTATAATTCCCTCTGTAACTATTGCCTGTCCATCAGCAAATCTTTCTACGATAGATGTATTAATCATAATTCCTCCAATTTATACCTTTCCTGCATCTCTCAAAGATTCTTTGAATACCTTATAAAATTTATCATTATCTGCTACTGATTTCTTTATTATATTTTTTAAATTTGAAAGGTCTTTTATATTAATAACTAAATTTGCACTCTTTACAAACGCCATCATATTGTCAAAGGTTCTAAAATTTTTGCCAAGTAAGGCAAAGAATATCTTTCTCCTTGTAGTCATAGGTATTGGTTGAATATACTTTAATACAGGGTTATTTTCAGGTGAGCTGTTATCAAATTCCTCATTCAGCAATATAATATCGTACATGGTAAATTTCATCCTGTTTACTGCATCTTCTCCTGAATATGCTATACTGATTTTATAATTCAACTCATTCAGAGATGATTTAATGACATCTCTATTTTTATCATCGCATATGAGGGCAGTTTTTTGTCCTTCTTCTGTAAAATCAATCCCTGCCTCATCTTCAGAAGGCTGAATCCGTTCAGAATGGGATAGGTTAGCTGTTTCCACTGATGGTATTTCACCTGATGTGCCAGGAGGTTCTACGCTTATCTTATTTTTACACTGTGGGCATACAACACTAAAAGTCTTTCCCTGAGGCACTTTGTCATCTGGTATATTTATTTTTTTGTTACATGAATTACATGTTATTTCCATTTTACTCTCCCTTAGCCACAGACTTCCACTGACTAATAATAACAACAGATTAACATAGACTAAATTATTTTTAAGAGCTATTTTTTTAGTCTGTGTAAGTCAGTGGCTGAAATTATTTTTTCTTCCCCCTGAATTTTGCAGATTCACTCTCCTTGGTATAATCTTCATCTAATGAAAGTCCTTCAATAGTTGTGGTCTTTTCACCTTTTGCAGCTTTTATCTGGTCTATACCCCTGCCCACAATAGCCTTTCTTGAGGCATAGGCAGTAGCAGTTTCTTCAGTAATTAGCCCATCTTTATAAAGATTCAATATACACCTGTCAAATGTCATCATGCCAAAAGCTTCACTGGCATCTATAATCTCGTAGAATGTTTTTCCCTCCGATTCTCCATTTAGTATTGTATCTTTAACTCTTAAA
>DNJG01000020.1 GCA_003489165.1 Nitrospinota bacterium
TGTGAGAGGAGAGAGGGGATTTGGTGCATTACCTATGCAGCTTATGTGGAGAGGTGAGAATAATGCAGGAAGTAGAAATGATGATGGAATATATTATCTTAACCTTACGGTATGGGATACTGCAGGAAATGCAGGGGTTTTTCAAAAGAAGATAATACTGGATGCAACACCACCGGCAGTAAAAATAGAGGCTGAAGCAACTGATGATAATGATGTGGTAATTTTTAACCTTGCCTATGAAGAAAATGAAATGATGGAAAAGTGGGAATTTGTAATATTGGGCGAGGACTCAAAAATTATAAAGAATTTAAGCGGAAAAGGGAATGTAGCTAAAAAACTAATTATACCTTTAATATCTGAAAACAGAGAAGTGACAACAGGTAGTGGAAAAATAATGTATACTTTTAAGGCTGTGGATAAAGCAGGAAACATATTTAAAACCTCAAACCAGACAATTGCTTTCTCAAAGAAAGAGAAAGAAAAGTTTGCAAAGAGAAATGAGAAATTACAATTTGGATGGGGGGCGAGAGATTTTTAGATTAGTGAAAATCTGTTTAAATCAAAGTCATCTGCGATAAAATTAGTTTTTTGCTCTTGCATATAAAATTTAAACACAAATGGCACGGAGAGCACAGAGATTTAAAACCCTAAAATTGTTTTTACCTTTGTGTCCTTTGCGGCTAAGGTCGGGTCTTTGTTCTTTCCTCTTTCTCTGTGTCCTCTGTGGTAAATTAAGTATCTGTTTTATAATATCACCATCTTATGCAGTTGAAAATCAGGATAACCCTTCCTATAAATCCTTAAATAGCTACATAGAGCAGTTTTACGAATATAAGTATAAAACTGAGAGTGAGGCGACAGCACAATCTCTCCTCCAGCAAAGGGCTGTTCCTCTTACACTTCTACCAAGGGACAAATACGATTTAATTGACTGGGCAGGGGCTGTTAGGAGTGGTATAATTTCTCCGCTTTCATCAATTGATGGTTTGCAGGAAGATGATGATCCCATTGACCTTCTTATACCAATCAAGGCTAAGAATGAATTTATGACGGATGTCATCTTTCCTCACAGTATTCATACATATTGGTTAAGTTGTAAAATTTGTCATCCGGCTATCTTTGTTCAGAAGAAGGGTGGTAACCCGGAGATGACCATGTGGAAAATTTTAAGTGGAGAGTATTGCGGCAGATGTCATGGTAAAATAGCCTTTTCTTTAAGGGAATGCTACAGGTGCCATATGGAGCGGTCACAAAAGGATAAGGTGAAAGAAATAAAAAATGAATAGAAGCCAGAAGCCAGAAGTCAGAAGCCAGAAGCCAGAAGTTAGAAGCCAGAAGTCAGAAGTCTGTCTTCTGTCTTCTGTCCTCTGTCCTCTGGTTTTTTGCTTCTTACTTCTTATCCTTATCTCTTGTACAGGGATGAAGATTGAAAAAGAAGAAGTGTCAGAGGGGACACTGATTATTTACCTTTATCTTCCAAATTCTAACCAGCAGGATATAAATTTTACAATTGAGAAGATTGAAATCAAACAAAGGGATGGGGGATGGATTAAATTATCAGAAAAACCATTTGCAATAAAGTCCATTGATATAGCAAAGGATCAAGTTCTGTTAACTGAATCAAATATAATGGAAGGAGAGTATGACAGGGTTATGATACGTATCTCCAGTGCCAGTGTAAGGAGAAATGAAAAATTTCATACACTGGCACTGCCTCAACCGAATGGAGAGGTAGAACTCAAAGGGGATATTATAAGTATAGGAAGCAGTGAGAGCAGGGCTATATTTTTAACATGGGAACCTGATAAATCTGTCTCAAATAACTATCTTTTTAGCCCTTCAATAACTATTGAATCTCAAAGAGTTTCTCCAAAGACACTGCTTTTATATGTTGCAAACAGCGGTTCAAATTATGTGTCGGTTGTTGATAGGTTTGAAAATAGAGTAGTTGGTGTAATAGGTGTAGAAAAGAATCCTACAAGTCTTGTTTTAAGCCAGGAACAAGAGAGATTGTATGTTTTAAATTCCAGGTCAAATAGCATATCAATTATTGATACATCGCAGGACTTTGTCCGGGACAGAATACAATTTAGTTCAGGAATTGAACCTGTTGAAATGGCTATGATTCCGTACAGCGACAGGAAAAATCATGGAAAACTATATATTACGAATCGGGGGTCTAATGATGTTACTGCTATAGATACATTTATGAAATCTCAGATAAAGAGTGTAAGGGTTGGCAATGCCCCGCTTGGAGTATCCGCCAATCCAGAAAGGCAGGAAGTATATGTAGCCAACAGCGGGTCAAACTCCATTTCAGTTATTGATTCTATAACAGATGAAGTAAAGGCTACCATAAATGTTGACAGAACACCTGTAGATGTTGTAGTTGTAAGAAATAACATTTATGTCCTGAATGCCGAATCAGATAGTATTACAATTATAGATACCATTACAAAAACGATTAAGGGGAGAATACAGGCAGGTATTAATCCGCGAAAGGGAATTTATTCTGAAAAATACAACAGAATTTATCTTTCAAATTATAGTGTTGGACAGGTTTCTTTTTTAATTCCGTCGTCTGCAGTCATCACGAGAAGCATAAATGCCGGAAGCAAGCCGATAGGACTAGCAATTGATGAAGGAAGAAACCATCTTTATATCACTGATTACAGTTCCAACAGGGTGATACTTATAAATCCTGTCTCCGAAGTTTTAGAAAAGGTAATTATAGTAGGGGAAAAGCCTTATGGAATTGTTTCAGTAAAATAATATTTAGGCATATTTAAATTAGGCACAGAGTTTTGTATCTCTGTGGCACTTTCAGGTTTTTGTTTATGAGGAGAGGCAGGATAGGTTGAGTGAAAATAATAAAAAGAGTTGGTACTATAACAGGAATAACTATTCTATATCTTTTAATAAGTTCCTTAAATAGAAGTTTTGCAGATGGTCTGTCTTTGAATGGAGATGTAATTTATACAGTGAGCGAGAATGAATTTGCAGGAAAGATGACCACCAGGTCGACTTTATCTCAGGTTTATTCACTTGTTTTTAATAAAAAAATTACAGGGACAATGGGGTTGTCTGGGGATATAAGGACATCTCAGAACAAGGTGGATTCAACTGAAAACAGCACAATTGCCCCCTCTTTATTTTTGGATATGAATAATAAATATTTTAATTCAAATATTGGGTATCAGGTAAATGATCGTTTTCTTGCAACAGGTAACAGTATAAATACTACCTCAAAAAATGCCATTTTCTCAACAGCCCCTGCTGGTTTTCCCTCTTTGAGATTTAATTATAATGAATTGCAATCAAAAGACAGATTTTCTCTTGTTAATTCAAGTCAGTCATATATGAGTGCCAGCACAGATTATACAATCAAACGTCTTAATTTGTTGTATAATTATAGCAGTTCAACATTGAATGATTTTGTCTCACAGATAAAACAAGAGAACCCGACACATCTGGGAACCGTCAGTTATAATAACTCCTTTTTTAATAACAGGTTGAATATTAGCA
Source organism: Nitrospinota bacterium (assembly GCA_003489165.1). Taxonomy (GTDB): domain Bacteria; phylum Nitrospinota; class Nitrospinia; order UBA9942; family UBA9942; genus UBA9942. Next base: position 3,526 of record DNJG01000020.1, read on the forward strand.
CAAATATTGGTGTAACAAACTCAACCTCTACAAGTATAAGTTTATCTGGTGTGCCTCAGACCTTTCCTGATAAAAAAGATGCAAGCAACGGGCTTTATGCGATAGATACCCTGCCTGGTGACGGGCAGTTGTCCGATTACCCATCTTTAATTGATGATAATAAATCTTCGGATACAGGAATTGACTTAAACGGTTCTTATAGAAATATAGGTTTGAAATTAAAAAATGCAGATACAATAAACACTATTTATNNCTTATCTGGAGCTTTGCAACTGTATCGGACAGTTCCTATGATGAGATTAATAAACGATTTAAACTGGTTTTTTCAGTGCCTATAAATGCACTCTTTTTTAAAGCGGTAAATACAACTTATGATTCTTCAGCCCAGAAGATAAGTGTTACGGAGATAGAGGCGATAGGGTCAATCTCTAAAAAGACCAGCGTTACAGTTGAGACAATTACTGATAGACAATATGGCGGGATGAATCTGAGCCTAAGACCAACGGAGAAGACGGGTATTTCATACAATATAAATTATGATGAATCAAAACAGTCTCCTATTGACCGCAAAGATACGAATATCAATCAGGGGATAGCATTGTCCTATGCAATGTCTAAATATGCCTCATTCTTTCTAAACTATCAAAGTCAGAAAACTGAATCAACATCGAGCAAAAGTATAGGTTCAAATAATTATACATTTTCATTAAGCACAAACCCAATGGAAACTATGAATGGATCAATTGCCCTTGGCCGTTTTGAATCCCTTTCGGGGGATGATAAAACTTCGGAAACAACTTCTGAAAATATAAATATGTTCTTTAGATTATATTCTGGTATTGACCTTGGAACAGGTTTTACATCAAGCAAAACAGATGACCTTATCAGTGGAACAAAAACGGCAACTAATTCAGTTAACGGAAATTTAACCTTAATACCGAAAAATAGCATAAACATCCTCATTAATGGCGCATTTTCATCTTCCACATCTGATACCGGGAGAGAAACGAGCAGTTCTNNCCTGAGACGAAGCAGAATTACTCTATAAATACACGGCTGCCGGGCAGTTTGCAAATGAATATTAATTACAATGTTTCACAAACAGGCGCAGAGACAATGGGAGGCAGTATTTACTGGAATATAAGCAGATATCTGTATATTTCTTCAAGCTATACTACGACTTTGACTCACAACAGCACAGGAGACCGCAGTAATTTATATAGTATAGCTTTATTAATCCGCAGATGAAGAAATTTAAAAAAAACGGTAGAAAATATTTCAATAAATTATAAAAAAGTGATACATTAATACAATTTATTTAACAAAATTAATGAAGAAAGGGGGGATGTTGAAATTAAGAAATGGCATATAAAATATATT
>DNJG01000037.1 GCA_003489165.1 Nitrospinota bacterium
CCGTCAAGATAGTTTTTTAGCGCTGTCTTAACACCGCTGAAACTAAAATCAAGTGAATCCTTGTCTATATATGCCCTTGGAAAGTTTATTGACAGAGGATTTCCACTATTGGCTGTCTTTTCAATAGCTGGTCCCCCCGGATAACCAAGTTTAAGCATCTTAGAAGCCTTATCAAATGCCTCACCTGCCGCATCATCCCTGCTCCTTCCGAGTGCCTTATATTTCCCGAAACCTTCAACCAGATAAAGCTCTGTATGACCGCCGGAAACAAGTAGAGAGATAAATGGGAAAGATATATCAGGCTTTTCCAAAAATATGGATAAGATATGCCCTTCCAGGTGATTTACTCCAATGAGAGGTTTTTTTAGTGCATAGGCAATTGCTTTGGCAGTGGAAAGGCCGACAAGAAGTGCCACCAAAAGACCGGGGCATTTAGTTACAGCAAAAAGTCCTATATCATTAATCTTAACACCTGCCTTATTCAGTGCCTCAGTTATAACAGGACTTATATTCTCAACATGCCTGCGGCAGGCAAGCTCAGGGACAACACCGCCATATTTATTATGTATCTCATGCTGTGAGGCAATAATATTTGATTTAATTTTAATACCATCTCCATGAGAAACTTCTACTACCGAAGCCGCCGTCTCATCACACGAAGTCTCAATTCCGAGGATTAACATAATAAATACGGTTTCCAGCCTCCTGTTTTTTATAATTCATAATCAACTCTATATTTTGAGGTTTTATAAATAACTATTCCGCCTTTTTTACCACATCTCTACTCACAAAAAATATTCTGATTGAATTAACTCATACTCCTGCTGATAAAGCAATGTATCCCCCGCTTCCAGCCATCTGATGTCTCAATTTACCAACTCAGAAACCGGCACTATCTCTATACCATTTTCCTTCATCACCGGAACCATTTTCTGGAGGACATTTATAGTCTGGGGATGCGGATGCCCTATTCCTATTGCACTATTATCTTTCCGGGCAAAGGCGATAAGCTTCTCTATCTGCCCTTTGATGTATTCCTCATCTTCTTCGTTATCAAGGAATACCTGACGGCGGGCTGTTTTTACACCTAATGCCTTAGCTGTCTGATAGGCAAGGGATTTCGGTGTTGTAAAGCTGTCAACAAAAAATAGATTTTTATCTTTAAGGATTTCCATTACATACCTCATCCCTCTTTCATTCTCGGTGAACTTAGACCCCATGTGATTATTCATGCCCACTATATGAGGAATTTCCGATATATAATCCTTCATCAATGCCTCTATGTCATTTTTATTCATATCATCTGTCAGGGGTTTTATTCCGGGGTCTTTATGCGGATAACCGTAAGGCTCCATAGGAAGGTGTAAAAGGACATCCCTATGTTTTAGCCCTGCCTCATCGGCTATTATTTTTGAAAATGGGAGATGAGGGAGAATGGCAAAGGAGATTGGCGCTTCAATATTCAGAAGGGCATCTGCACTCTCTTTGTTCCAGCCGAGGTCATCTATTATAATTGCTACTCTTTTTATATTTGCCGCTGAATCATCTTTGGAAGGGATAATATTTTCAACCTTATTATCTAAAGGAGGCGGCTCAACATCTTCTACCTTGTCATAGATTTCATACTTAAATTCTGAACCTTTATTACTCTGGTTATACCATACAATCCCAATACTGATTGAGAGGGTAATTATAAGTGTAATAACTAAAGCCCATAGCTTAGAATTACCCTCAGGTTTTGTCATATCTGCGGCTTATTTTCGGTTGTATCACCTTTTATTTGCTGGAAAAGATTCCAGCTTTTTAAAAGCGCAACTGCCCTCTCCAGCTGAGGGTCTTCCTCCCCTGCCTTTCCCTTTATCTCAACAACCTGCTTCTTTTCAACTTCAGGCGCTACATCATCGCCTTTAAGATGATTTTTTAAATCTTTTTCTCTTATAACACCGACCTCAGACGGGGGGATGCCTGCCTTAGCCATTAAGACAGGAACTTCAACAACAATATCAGGAGTAATGCCTTTACCCTGAATCACCCTCCCCTTCGGCGTATAGTATTTTGCTGTAGTCAATTTCAGTGCCGAACCATCGCTTAAAGGTATTATTGTCTGGACAGAACCTTTTCCAAAGGTCTGTGTTCCAAGTATAACCGCCCTCTTTAAATCCTGAAGTGCACCTGCAACTATCTCTGACGCACTGGCACTTCCTGCATTTACGATTACAATCATCGGGAAATCAAGATATGCACCCCTCCCTGTGGAAGAAAACTTCAAGTTCTGCTCCTCCTTCTTGCTCTTTGTATATACAATCAGCTGTCCCTTTTCAATAAATCTGTCGCAGACTTCCACTGCCTGATTTAAAAGACCGCCGGGGTCATTCCTCAAATCAAGGACAAGCCCGTTTATCTTATTCTTTGTAACGGATTTTAATGCAGTATCAAGCTCATCTGTCGTGCTCTTTGAAAAACTCTTTATCTTTATGTAGCCGATTGTCTCATTCATCATCTGATATTTTACGCTCTTAATCTTTATAACAGCCCTCGTAATTGTAAAGTCCTTCGGCTCTTCAAAACCTTCACGCATGACTGAAAGTGTTACCTTTGTCCCCTCTTTTCCCCTCATCTTTTTTACTGCGTCCATGACAGTCATATCCCTTGTAGTCTCCCCATCTATCTTGACAATCTTATCTCCTGCCTTCAACCCTGCCTTATCGGCCGGTGTATCCTCTATAGGGGCTACAATTGTAACTATGTCATTCTTTAAAGTTATCTCTATTCCAAGTCCTCCAAATTCTCCCTCAGTCTCAACCTGAACCTCTTTATAAATATCAGGGGTCATAAAGGTGCTATGCGGGTCAAGGGTCTTTAACATCCCCTTTATTGCACCATGGACAAGCTCTTCAGATTTTACATCCTCAACATAGTTTGATTCTATAAGCGATAAAACCTCGGCAAAGGTCTTGAGGTTATCGTATGTCCCTCCACTTACCGCCAGAACATTTTTAACCCTCGCATTAAAAAATATCCCTGTAGAAATAAGCAATATGACGCCGACTACAACAATCTTACTGTTTACCCTTTTAAACATTCTATCCTCCCTTTTAACGATTGAAGATTGAGAATTGAAGATTGAAGAATTAAGGAATTCCTTTTTTGGAATCTTCAATAGTCAATATTCAATATTCAATTATTTATGTGCTGTTTTGTACGGCATAAGCCATTCGATGGGGTCTTCAGGCTTACCCTTCTGTCTGATTTCAAAATAAAGCGTATAACCGTTTATTGAATCTGTATCCCCAATCTTTCCTATTGCATCCCCTGCATTCACCCTCTCGCCTACACCCACTCCTATCTCATCCAGATGGCCATACAATGAATAATAACTATTGCCATGATCAACTATTATCAGTTTACCATATCCTTTGAACCAGTCAGCAAAAATTATATCACCCGAATAGATAGTTTTTATATCTACATTTTGAGAGGAGCCAATCTCTATTCCATTATTAAAAATATAGGTATTAAACCTTAACTCCTTTGTCTTGCCAAAATTAGATACTATTTTACCGCTTACAGGCCAAGGAAGGATGCCCTTTCTCTCTGCAAAATCTCCTGAACCCTTTTCAGGAGGCACAACTGCAATACTTTTTTTCTTTTTCTCAAGTGACTCAATGAGTGCCATCAGCTGATGGGATGAATCCTCCAATTCCAACTGAACTTTCTCATAAACAATCCTTTTTCCTTTTATCTCTCCAAGCAGTTCTTCCTTTTCCTTTTTCTCTCCTATCAATTCCTCTTTCTTTTTAGATGCCATATCTCTCACAGCTTTAATCTCTCCTTCAGTTTTCAAAAGGACCAGCCTATCCTTCTCTATCTCTTTCTGCTTTCTAAAAAAGTCTCCAATCATTACTGAATCATGTTCAGCTATCTTCTCTACATACCTCATCCGTTGAATAAAATCTGTAAAATCGTTTGCAGAGAATGCAACCTTTATGTAAGAGAGATTCCCTTCTTTATACAGAGTCCTCAACCTGCTGGAGAGAAACTTCTTTTGCCTGTTTATGGCAGATTCCATCTCCTTCAGTCTCTTTTCCACCTCAGTCTTTTTATCCTGAATCTCTGAAAGTTTCAGGTCATAAACCTTCAGTTCCTTTTCTATAATCTTAAAACTGCGGCTTGCCATATTTAATTTTGACAGGATTGAATTTTCTTCTTTCTTTACTGTCAATACCTTTGTCTTCTGCCTGTTAATCTTTTCTTCTATTTCCTTAAGCTCCTGCCTCTCACTTTCAATCTTTACAGTCAGAGTATCAATAGTCTCAGCAGAAAAATCAGTAGGCAGTAGGCAGTAAGCAGTAAGCAGTAGTAGGAACCAGTATTTACTCTGCTTAAAAAATCTGCCTACTGCATACTGCCTACTGCCTACTTTCTTCATGTCCTTACCCTCAATATCCTCCCGAGTGATAAGACACTTCCTATAAGACCGAGAGAGGTGCCTGCTATAATCATGGCAAGCATAGCCTTCGGGTGGATAAACGAAATATCAGAAAGCCCAAATGTCAATATCACTGAATCGTTTATCCTGCTTATAATAATTTTATAAACAATAATTAAAGATAGGAGAGAGACAATCGCACCTAAAAAACCCTGAATTATTCCCTCAATAATAAACGGGGCTTTAATAAAACTGTTCGTAGCACCCACCAATTTCATAATCTCTATCTCATCCAAACGGGAATAAACTGACAATTTGATAGTATTAGAGATGATAAAAAGGAGACCCACTGCCAATACCCCCCCCACTGCAGTCATCCCCAATTTTAAAAACATCATAAGAGTTTCAAACCTGTCAATCCATTCTCTTCCATATTCAACCTCTTCCACACCTTCCATAGCCAACAATCTTCTTGCCACAGATTCAACACTCTCCAGTCCCCTGAAATCCTCTTTTAACTCAATAAAGAAAGATGAAGGTAGGGGATTAAAATCAAGCCCATCCAATATTGTCTTTTTGTCCTTCAGCTTATTTCTAAAATTGGACAACGCATCCTCTTTTGATATATAAGAGAATTTTTTGATTTCAATGTAAGAAGAGATATTTTTTTTGATGGAATCCAGTTGTGCGTTAGATATATTTTCTTTCAGATATACTTCCATCCCCACCTTACCCCTCAGCCCTGTTGCCACCTTCTGAAGATTTATAAAAATTAGGAAGAATATGCCGAAGAGTGTCATTGAGATTGCTATAGTCCCGATTGTAATGGTGCTTAAGCCCTTATTGACACGGATACTGACAAATGCCTCTTGAAATGAAAAAATAATATTACGGAGTATATTCACGGTTATTATTCTAACAAAATTTATTTAATCTTTCATCTTCTCTTTTTTAAAAAGTCCAGGAAATTATAAAATTCTGGAACACGAATTTCACGAATATACGAATGGCACGAATGTATTAGAAGCAAGAAATCTTATATCTTGCCTCTGGCTTAATTCGTGTAATTTGTCCCATTCGTGTTATTCGTGTTCAAGTTTTTGTTCTTTTGAGATTGGAATTACAAACTGAGGATAATACAGAATAAACAGGATTATATATTTGGAGAGATTATTTGGATTTTGACACCCCTGCGCTCTCAAATGTCGCCATTTGTGTCAGTATCTTAAATCCTGCCTCCACCAAGCCGATTCCGAGTGCTGCACCTGTCCCCTCACCGAGCCTGAGGTTCAAATCCAGCAGTGCATTATTGCCAAGCTTTTTAATCACTGCCATATGCCCCTTTTCAACAGAAAGGTGGGAGGCAAATATATAATCCCTGACTGCTGGCTGGATGCACGAGGCAATGAGGGCGCCTGCACCTGATATGAAGCCGTCCACTACAACAGGAATCCTTCTTGATGCTGCTCCTAATATCAGCCCTGCAATACCGGCAATCTCATAACCGCCAACCTTTGAAAGGACATCTATAGGATCTTTGGCATCAGGTTTATTAATCCTGATTGCTTCTTTTATAATATCAACCTTTTTCTTGAAAGCCTCATCATTAATTCCGGTTCCTCTTCCCGTAACATTTTCTACAGGCTCTTCTGTCATAACAGCAGTAATTGCACTGCTTGGTGTTGTATTGCCAATCCCCATATCTCCTGTCCCGATAATATCCACATTCTTTTTTGACCAATCCTTGGCAAGCTCTATGCCCACCTCTATACCTTTGACAGCATCTTCACGGCTCATCGCAGGACCTTTTGCCATATTCCGTGTCCCTTTGGCTATTTTCTTTATTAGCAGACCATTTGATGGCTTGAAATCATAATCCACTCCAATATCTACAACTACAACCTCTGCACCGACATGCCTTGCAAGGACATTAACTCCGGCACCACCCCGCAGAAAATTTAATACCATCTGGGGGGTCACCTCTTTTGGATAGGCACTGACACCATCATCTGCCACGCCATGGTCGCCTGCAAATGTAAAGATTACCTTCTTCTCAAGTTTAGGATTATCCACTCCTCTAATTGCCACATACCTCTGTGCCAGTTCTTCCAGCCTCCCCAGACTCCCCACAGGCTTTGTCAGATTATCAAGCCGCTTTTTCACATTTTCGTATGCAGATTGCGGAATATGTTTAATCCTGCTTACAATTTCATTTATTAGATTCGAATCGCTTACTACATGCCTATCCATCTTCCCTTCTCCTTAAAAGTCCAGATGATTAGTTGTCAGTCAGTAAACCAATTGAAATTTTTTCCTTTTTGATAGGTCCGAGAACAGCCAGATTAAAAAATGAGTTGTCAAGCAGCCTATTTGCAAGTCTCTGAATCTTTTCCTCTGTAACCTTTTCTATCTCATCAATAATCTCATCTAATGAAAAAAACCTCTCAAAATACATTTCCTGTTTTGCAAGCTGATTCATCCTGCTGCTGGAACTCTCAAGAGAGAGCATCAGATTCCCTTTTAATTGTTCTTTTGCCTTTTTCAATTCATCAGCTGACACTTTAACAGTCATTAAAAGTTTGAATTCCTCCAATGACATCTTTAAAACCTTTTCAAAAAACTCAGCACTGGTTCCTGCATATATTCCAAGTAGCCCTGTATCGGCATAGGGCGATATAAAAGAATGTATGGAATAAGCAAGTCCATAATCCTCCCTTATCTTCTGAAAAAGCCTTGAACTCATACTGCCGCCGAGTATTGTATTTAATAAATACCCTTCAAACCGGTTCTCATCGGCACTTCTAAGCCCCTTTGTCCCAAGACAGAAATGCACTTGTTCCAATTCCCTTTCCTTAACAATAAAATTTCTTTTTATCTCAGGAGGTGCTTCTCTGCTTGATGAGGCATTTTTGTTCAAACTGCCAAATGCATTTTCAAGAAGTTCATTTAATCTACGCTCATCAATATTTCCGGCAGCTGCAATTATAATATTTTTCGGGATA
>DNJG01000152.1 GCA_003489165.1 Nitrospinota bacterium
GAAGCGCAAGTGAGCTTGTCGTTATGCCACAAAAAATTGAAAGGAGGTCAAATTATGGCTTTAGTAAAAGAACAAATGAACAGAATTATTCAGGAACAACCAGATGATAGTTCGTATGATGAAATTCTTCGTGAATTAGCATTTAATCGGATGGTTGAAAAAGGTCTTGCCGACTCAGATTCTAATCGAACTATAAACAATGAGGAAATGAAACATAGAATTAAAACATGGCAAAAATAAATTGGACAGCAGAGTCAGAGCAATGGCTAAAAGATATCCATGATTATATTTTTCAAGATAATCCTAATGAGGCAATTCGTACTGTAGAGGCTATTTACAACAAAGCTCAATTACTATTAGAATTTCCAGAAATAGGTTATAAATACAAACTTAACCCAGAACGTAATATCCGAATTTTACTTTCGGTCATCATAGAATCGCATACCTCATAAAACCCACCTCAAAGGGTCTCATTTATGTGGGAGCTTACAGCCGAGTTATGGTCATTAAAGAAATCGCCTTATGTTGAACGAAGATTACAAAGAAATATTACAAATCTTGTTAAACAATAAGGCAAAATTCCTCATTGTTGGTGTATACGCAATGGGAGCATATAGAAGATATTCAAGTTCCCTTTCTATCAAAAGAAAATCTTATCAAAAATAAAGAGTCCACAGGCAGAGAAAAAGACAGAATAGACGCCGATTATTTAAAAAGGAAATAAACCACGCATATAGACGGCTGACAGCCATTACATAGTTTAAGTGTTGAACCTGTATAATAGATTATTGCCTTGATGTCGTCAAAAAGTAAATGCCTCCTGCTGTGAAAATAATATTAGCGCCCCATGCGGATATAAAGGGTGGTAATTTTCCAGAATGACCAAGCGATACACCCATTGAGAATATAAACCATATTACAAAACCTATTGCCACACTCATCCCGACACCCACTGTAAAGCCTCCCTGCCTCCCTGTCCTTATTGAAAACGGAATGCCTATTAATGCCATTATAAAGGCTATTGCAGGGAAGGATAATTTAATATGCATATCAACCAAATATCTTGTCGCATCCAATCCCTCTTTTTTAATCTTTTTTATATACCCCCTTATCTCCTGAAATCCCATTTCTTCAGGGGCAACACTAATTGTCATAAAGTCAGCAGGTTTCTCTGGCAGAGGGAAAACCCTTTCCTCAAAATATTCAGAATTAAATGACCCCTCTTCATCAAAATTTCTGACCCATCCGCTGGAAAAGAGCCATTCCTTCCCTGTCCATTTTGCATGCCCGCTGTCTATCCTCTCCTTCAGCCTGCCGTCATGAAACTTAAAAATTGATATACCTATGAGTGTCCCAGCCTGTGCGTCAAAGAGGTCAATATTCCATATATTGCCATTCTCCGACCTGTACCACATCCTGTTCTTCTGATAAATCCCCCTCTCCTCCTGCTTTTTTATATCAACCCTGAATGTATGGTTTGTAATACGGTTTGTAAGTGGAAGTATATATTCGCTGTTCAAAAACACAAAAAAACCTATAACAGCGGCAGTGGTTAATATCGGCAAAGTAATTCTATGAAGCCCCATGCCGCATGACTTCATTGCAGTTATCTCATTATGCCTTGACAGGATTCCCATGCATATTACAGTTGCGAGCAGGATAGCCATAGGCACCATGAAATGTATAAATAGAGGCACCTTAAAAAGCAGGTATTTGAATATTGAAATGATGGGAGCCTTGAATTTTACAAATTCTTCAACCTTCTCAAAAAAATCAACCACCGTAAAAAGGAGCGTCAGTGCTGCAAGTGTGAAAAAAAATATCTTCAGATATTCAGTAAGTATATATCGGTTTATAATCTTCATCTCCTTACCTTTTCTTAAACCATGTAGTGAGCAAAACAAATCTATCTGACAGTCTTACCATAAACTCAAACGGCATAGTCTCCTTGGATATCCTGTTAAGCAGATATACGCCAAGACCCCCGATAAGAATATTCGGCAGCCATAGGGCAATAACAGGGGGAATACGCCCCTCTCTCCCCAATGCCTGTCCTGTAAGAAGGAGTATATAATCTGCAATAACTATAATAAGCCCGATTCCCAGCCCTCCCCTCTTCCCTGACCTGTGAACCTTGATGCCCAGCGGTGCACCGAACAGGCCAAAGACAAAGCAGGCAAATGGAAGCGAGTATTTCGTCTGTATCTCAACCTCTTCTATAAATGTTTCTTTCTTTTCCTGTTTCAGCCCTTCTATTCTGTTTTTGAGCTCTCTTACCGACATCTCCCTCGGCTCTTTCGCTATAGCATATTCGCCTCTTCCTTCACCTGCATCAATAAGAATATCGTATGTATCAAATGTAAGCAATTGATACCTGTCCATCTTATCTGCCATCCTGTTGATAGTCCCATCCTTTAGCTGAAGGAGAATCCTCATAGCATCAGGGTCTGTCACAAATCTTCCCTCCCTCGCCGTGATTACCTGAGGCTCTGAATTTTTCTGTGAATCATATATAAACACACCTTTCATAACCGATGAGCCAGTCTCCCTCTCCTCAACATACATTATCAAATCCTTAAAATCATTATTGAATACCCTCTCCTTTATTTCAAAATTTGCCTTCCTCATTGACACCTGAAAGATAAAATTTTTAAATGCGTAATTCCCCCTGTGCTGGAGATAGAGCATGATATAGCTGCTTGCAAGATATGTAAAAGTGCAAAGGATAAGGACAGGCAGCATAAGCCTGTACATACTTATGCCTGCCGCACGAACTGCAATAATCTCACTATCACCCGAGAGACGGCTGAATGTCATAAGGGATGCAAACAGGACTGAGAGCGGTATTGTTAAGGCAAGAAATGCAGGAGAGATGTAAAGGAGAAGGGTAAGGACATCCCTGACTGCAACACCCCTGTTCAAAATAATCTCAGATAAAAAGTGAAGCTGGTCAAGAAAAAGAACAAGTGTTAGTATAAATACACTTAATATGAAAAACTTAACCAGCTCTTTTAAAATATATCTATCTATTATTTTCATAAATTTAAAAGATAGAGGTTAATATCTCTGATTAGTATACTTCAAGATAGGATAAAGGGGAAAGCAGGAAATTATTTAGTCCTGTTTCTAATCTCCAGCATCAGCTTTTTAGGGATAGGTCTGCAGGCACAATTCCTTGCATGATTGAGATGCCATTTGACTCTCTCCTGCATGGAAGGGTTTTTAGGCATCCTGTTCTTTTCATGCCACCCTTTGTTTGTCTTCATATATATTGCTTTCTCTTTATTCTATGCAGAAATTTCCATTATCTTAACTTTATTCAAATCCATTGTCCCGAGGCCTAATTTTTCTGCTGTCTTTAAATACGGGAGTATCATCTCTGTTGAATAGGCATCGTCATGTTTTTCCATGAGCTTTGAACAATAAACATCTGTTGCAACCATATCCTGACTCAGGATAAACAGATTGACCCCTGTCTTAATCTTTCCAATCCCTGCTGTAGGTCCCCCTTTAGTAAGGATAGACCTCGCATCTACAAATGTAAGCTCCGGACGAACGGCATCGGCAAATTCCGCTATGGCATCCATAAAATGGTAGATATTCCTGAATTTATCCTCTTGTCTTGACTCTGCTTTTAAGCGAGTCATTTTCTTTATCCCTTCGCCTCGGATGTGGGCATCCCACCTCTGGGGCCCATAAACAGCTCCGAAATTATTTTTTAATGCACAAGTCAAATAGGATGTATGATGCCTCTTAAGGCATGGCATATTGATGATTACAGGTGTTGTGTATATGTCCTTATGAACTCCAATTTCAGAATACGCCTTCCATTTGGAATCCTGAGTCATTATAAATTCACTCCTCTCGCCTGCATCACCAGCATAAAAACCAATACCATAAGAGTTCTTATGCTCCAAAAGACCGTTCATGTCAAAGCTCTTTTCCTTAGAATCAATTAAATATGTCCCCGGTGCATCAAACACATTCACCTGTTCAAAGCCTGAATCTTTCAAATGCCTCCCGAATAAGAGGGCAATCTGAGGGTCAGTTGTAATTGGAAATGGCTGTGCAAAAACGAAATTTCCTTTGAGCAATACTTTTTTCCCTTTGCCAAGCAAGGGCTTTAGTCCTCCAATGGCATCAAACGCCTTCTCCATCATCTTCTGCGGATTATTCCCCTCTACTGCTACAAGGAGAGGCTTCCCTTCCTGATTAAAGATTCCTGATGCCCCAATGCGGGATGGTTTAACCTCATGAGAGCATCCCCCTATTGAAAGAGAAGAAAGGGCAGCAGCCCCATAAGCCATGCTCTTGAGAAAGTTTCTGCGAGAGACTCGTTTAAAATTGTCAATCATTTTTCCTTCCCCCAAGTGCAACTCCCAATGCAATAGTTCCACCTGATAAAATTAGACCCATCTTCTCAATATCCCAAGCCATGAAAGGGAAACTGAGCAGAGGTAAAACTCCAAAGTAAATAAACGGAAAAAAGTGGACACCTATAAATCCGCCTATAAAACCAAAAAAGGCTTTTTTTATTCTTTCAGTTATTGTCATTTGATTTAGAACTGTTGCTCCAACTATCAAACCAAAGAGGGGCCAGACAACCATAGTGTATGTAATATATTTTCCAAGAAACCATCCCAAGACTACAGCCCCACCCCCGATGAAAGGCGTAAAGACTAATTTTTTATCGCGGGTATCATATCCATGACAGAATATACTGATACATACACCCACAATAACCCATCTAATGAGTCTATTGGAAAAAGGCAGTCCTATCAGAAAACCTGCAGTTGCAGCAATAGCTCCGCCTATAAAGAAAATTATAGTCCTTTTCATTTTGCCTCCAAAGGTTTTAAAGACTCAAGGAGAGCCTTGTTGGTCTCTGCCTCATCAGTTCCTGCTGACAAAAGCAGATAATTATCTTTCACCTTTGCAATTACAGTCTTCTCACCCTTCTTTCCCTTATACTCATCTCCTCCTTTTGAAGATGGAGGCTGTGAAAAATATCCGCTGATAAATTTTTCAAACGAGTCCTTTGCCTGATTTGAATCAGAATAGCGAATTAGGATTATCCTTATATCCCCTTTTCCTGTTTGATAGAGGAATGTAACCCCCTCTGAATCTCCTGAAAGGTTTAAAAGATTCTCATGGGATATAAAAAAGATGTTATTTATAGGACCCATCTGCCAGAAAGAGGATGCTGTATCCTTTTTAACATCTACAGGAATAAGCTTCATAAGAGACGTCATCTCACCCTCACCCTTAATTTGTGATACCGTTTTTTCTCCCAAAGACAATATCTCTTCTTTTATATTGGCACCTTTTTGAGAGGCAAAGATGCGGATAAAATAATGGTCTTTCCAGATAGTTAATGAGCCTTCCTGATATGTCGCCTCCTGTTTCAAAAATGGGTGTTCTCCCTGTCTGTCAAGAGAATAGATGCCAAAAGCCTTTGGAGAACTTTCCATCTCGTAAATTTCCATTGTATAGAGATTATCCCCCTTCTGATAATCCTTCACACACGCTTTCTCAAATCCGTATGCATGATATAGTTCCGCCCCCCCGTTCATATAGTCAAAAAGAGTTTCACCTTTGTAGCACCTGATTTCCCCTTCAGACCTCCACTGACCTTCCTTACTCATATCAGGCATAAGATTAGCTATAGTATCAGAACTACCGCTTTTCTTTTCAGTCGGTTTGTTGCATGATACTCCCAACAAAGCTGTAAATACAATAATAGTTAAAATCAGTTTTCTCATTTTATCTCCCTGCAGATATACATCTTTACAGATTTTACTACTTCCCCTCTCCTTTTTACATCCATCTTCTCCACCTCTTTCACCTCATTAAAAATCTTTCCAGCCTTTTCAACACACTCATTGCCGTCATTTTCAGCACACACCATAAGTGCTGAACCCTTTCCAATATCCTCTACCCTTAACCAGATATTTCTCATGGACTTATTAAAGCTGTATGGAATTGGATGAGAAGGGGTATAAAATGAGAGTGAGCCTGCCATCTGATACTCTTTGGAAATTATATATCTTCTTTTCTCATCAGGCAAATATTTATTGAACACATCCTCAACCTTTACACCAATCTCATCCCATCCGAACATCTCAAGTGACTTGTCAACATTTTTTGGAATAAAGGGGAAGGGCTTGACAGAGTGGATAGCAAGAAAACCGGAGAGCAAAAATCCGGGGATGAAAAGGGCTGAAGATACAATAATCTTCCTCCTTATATCAATTCCCCTGTATATATCAATCAATACCTTGCTCATAAGTATTATACCAACTATCAATGCCACATCACTCCAGCTTACATCTGTATATTTTGACCTGAAACTTGCAAAAGCAAAAAAGAAAAATGGAAATGAAGCAAGAACGGTAAGATATAAAACAGACGAGTCTCTATAATTTCTAAATCCCTTATAGATGGAATAGAGAAAGAATGGAAACATGGTTGGACCAAGAATCACAAACTGGCTTCCAATGAAAAAGAAGAACTGCCCCCCCTTCTCTCCGCCTGTAAGCCCTTTGGTAAATTGATATTTAAAGGATAGCCAATCGTTCTGTGCATTCCAGATAATGACAGGGGAGAAAATAATCAGCCCTATCAAAAAAGATAAATACGGCTCTTTTCTTTTTAGCAAAACCCTGTGACAGGGCGAAATAACTAAATACAAAAACATGGAGGCAGGAAGAAGTATCATCGTATATTTTGACATCAGACCGAGGCCAAATGTAACACCTGATAACAAGAGAAAAACTTTTTTATCTTCCTTCAAACCTTTCAAAAAAAGATAAGTCGTCATTATCCAGAAGACAATCATGATATTGTCAATTGTCAAAATCGTACTGCCTATGAAAAACATCGGCATGGATTCAGCTATTATCACTGAAAGCAGTGCCGCCTCCGGCCCAAAAAGTTCCTTAGACAGGATGAATAAAAATATAATTGTAAGGAGGGACATGGACTGGGAGCAGAGTTCTATTGCATACCATCTATCCCCGAAAATATCGGTAAAAAACCTTATAACAAAGGCAATCATCGGAGGGTGCTCAAAGTAACCCCATGAGAGATGCTGTGACCATACCCAGTGGTCTGCCTCATCAGGATGAATAGTCAGATTTGATGAGATAGCAAACCAGAAGGATAAATGGAAAATAATAATAAGAATAAGATATGTTAGCGTTCTCTTTTTTTCCACTTTCTGCAATTTCTCCATATCTTTTAACTTGGAACTTGAAACTTGGAACTTGAAACTATTTGCGCCCCCTTTTTTAAATCTTTTAAAGCAGAGGCAATTGGCACCATGGAAATGTTATCTATTAGCCTTAAGAATCTCTTTTCTATATTACCAATCTTTAAATCAAACATAAACCTTGTCTTAAATCCAGGCAGATTTCCGGGCCTATCCCAGAAATCCCATGGATGAAAGAAGAATATTAAAGGGAGCCCCTCCCCCTTAATCTTACTTATAGCCTTTTTAATCACCATCCACGGAAATATTTTAAAAAAAATTCCTCCTGAAAAACCCATATTCTTTCCTGAAAGACGATATACAGATGTTGGAATTTCAAAAAGATTACCATCTATAAAAAATGGGTGTCTCGGTGCATCAGGGATTCCATAGAGTGGAGTTTTTACAGGAAACACACTGGCATCATATTCAAACCCCATCTCCTTTAATATACCGAAAAGCCAAGGGGTGGCAGACCATGAAGGCGCCCTGAAACCCTTTGGTATCTTCCCGGTAATACCCTCAAAGATTTTTATACATTTTTCTGTCTCTCTCTTGAATTGTTCCTTTCCAATATCTTTTAACAGATAGTGTTCATATCCATGAAGGGCAACCTCGTGACCATCTTCAGCAATACTCAAAACCATTTCAGGTTTCTTTTCGGCTATCCTTCCGAGGATAAAAAATGTTGCTTTAGTATTTTTTTCTTTCAAGAAGGAGAGAATCTTTTTTACTGCCGAAAAAAGTAAAGAATGGTCTTCTTCTTTATCATAAACTGTAAAATCAAGCTGAGGATAATTAATGTGATACCAATCCTCAATATCAAAGGTCAGAATATTTAGATGTCCGTATGGTAGGGGAGTCACTTTTTCTCTTCCTTTTTTCCAGCATTGTCATTGCGAGGGGAAGCAATCTCAAAAGCCTCAAGTTTCTCTTTAAGGATGGCGTGCTCCTGTATCAGAGTCCTTACTTTATTCTCATGTTCTGATAACAATATAGAAAAGCGAATTAATACCCATAGGACTACAGTAATAAGAATGAGAAAGAGTGCGGCTGGACCATACTCAATTCCAAGAAAAGCTGCAATTGTATCAATTAAGGGACGGGAGATGGATATTAGAAGAAAGAACAAGGCTACAGCAAACCAGATCAGGGAATACTCATCCCTTATCTTCTGTCTCCTGATTAAATTAAAGACAAAAATAAAGAGAAAAATTGATACCCCTATGCCAAGAAATTCAATTCTCAATTTTTAAACCTCCCCAGAACAAAAACCTAATAAGCCACTGAGACACACAGTATAAAGCAGGTAGAGGTAAAGGTAGAGACAGAAAAATCTTTATCTTTACCTGTTCCTTTACCTCATTTTTTCTCTGTGTCTCCGTGCCTCTGTGGCAAATTTTTATAATTTCCTATTAACGGCTGAAGCGGGCAAAGATCGCAAGCATTACTTTGAACATATAGTAAACAGTCCTCAACGGAGTTATAGAAGATTCACCCGCAGTCCTTTCCTTCATTATAACAGGGACTTCTTTGATTCTGAATCCGTTTTTTGCGAGCAATACAACTGATTCAGGTTCAGGATAATCGCTGGGGTAGTAACGGGTAAGAAATTTTATAGCCTCCCTTGAATATGCCCTGAAACCTGATGTATTGTCTGTTATCCTCTGTTGAATCAAAGTGGAGTTTACAATTTTAAAGATAAAATTCCCGAGCCTTCTCATCGGTGACGATAAGAAACCTTTTTTCTCTAAGTAACGGGAGCCTATTGACATATCAGCAATACCATCTATGACAGGTGTCAGCACCTTTCTTACCTCTGATGCCATGTGCTGGCCATCACCATCTATCTGAACTGCAATATTATAATTGGCATTTAATGCATAGCGAAAACCTGTCTGGACTGCACCGCCTATTCCGAGGTTTATCGGCAGGTCAATCAGCCTCACGCCATTTTTTGATCTTACTGCACTGGCGGTGCCATCAGTTGAGGCATCATTTATAACCACTATATCTGCCTCTGGAAGATGGCTCTTTATATCATCTATAACACCGCTAATAGAATCTTCTTCATTATATGCAGGGACTATTGCTAATATATTTTTATTCATGCTGTATAAAGCTGTTTTACAAGATAATTTCCTATTAAATTAGTAACAGTTGTTGGGAGTCTCCGCCAGACAAAAGAGTAAATATTAAAAAGCGGGCTTTCTTCTAAATTAAAAAATTTTTCTCTATTTTCCTTTTCATCTTCAGCAAAAAGATATTGATAATATAGTTGAACCGGCTCTGCCCCCCATTGTTTTTTAAACTCGTATGTCCCTCTTCCTGCCTGACTTCTGCCCATATCAAAGACAGAGAAACCATCTCTTGCCCCCTGCTGTATTGCCTCCCAATACATGAGATTATTGGGACACAAAGAATTATACTCTACAAGGGTCGCTGCATAAGGATTACTTAATGTATCACTAAAAGATATAAGTAACATCCCGCCAATAACCTTACCTTTATACCGTGCAAGAATTATTCTGGAATTATTATTAAAGTTCTTAATTATTGACTCTATATATTTCTTAGGATATGCAGGAAATGAAAGCTCTTTCATCCTCTTTGAAAACACATGATAGAAGCTATCAATAAAGTATTTGTCTTTTCCGGTAACAATCTCAATACCTGATTTTTGTGCTTTCCTTATCTGATTTCTTACTTTAGGAGTAAATCCCTCCCATAGTTTTTCTGCACCTTTGGATAAGTCTATTTGAAAAGTGAAGTTATCTTTCCTTGTAAAAAGGGTATCGGACATGAAAGGGATAATCTGTCTTATCTCCACATACCTTGCGCCACAATCTTTTATTAATTGACTTAACCTATCAATCACTGGAGTTGGGTCTACATTAAATCCATTCAGGCAAATACCCGATTGTGTAATATAGGGTGTAGAAATAAGAAAAGAACCTTTACCAATAAGCGGGCTTTTTATAAGGATAAGGGGCAGGATTCCTCTGACTTTTTTATTGCCTTTTATTAAAAGGTAAAAGGTCTTAAAACCAAATACTTCCTCATAAACTGCCTTCCAGTCAAAAAGGGATGCAAATGAGGCATTCTCACTCTCACTTAAAAATCTGTTCCACTCCTCTTTTGCCTCATCACCATTTACAACATCTACATTGATCATAAGAATAAAAACTTGATTAATCCGCAGATTACGCAGATTTTACAGATTAAGACTTTTAAAAATATTTTTATCTGTGTTCATCTGTGGTTACATTAAACTTTTTTCATGCCCCGCAGCATTTTTTATATTTCTTTCCGCTTCCACATGGGCATGGGTCATTTCTACCTACCTTTTCTACGTCTCTCTTTGACTGAGATGGCGTTCCGCCTCCGCCTCCCCCTTCACCCCTGTGTTCAATCACCCTCTGTTTCTTTTGGGTTATCTCAGCCCTTGCCTCTCGGACAGGCTGGATTTTGAAAACATATTCTGTTATCTCCTCCTTTATCCTCTGCATCATTGCTGCGAAGGCATCAAAACCCTCTTTTTTATATTCATTCAATGGATTTTTCTGTGCATAACCCCTGAAACCTATCCCTTCTTTAATATGGTCCATGACGAGGAGGTGGTCCTTCCACTGATTGTCAATAATCTGGAGCATGACCATCTTCTCCAAATATCTCATCATTTCACTTCCAATCTCTGACTCCTTTTTCTCATATTTCTGTTCCAACGCCTCACGAAGTGCCTCTTTTAGTGACTCAAGATTGATATCATTTTTATTAAAACTCTTTCCACCATCAATTGATACTGCCCCGTTATCTGATGTTATATTCAGTGAGAACTGCCTTATTAGAGAATCCCTTAAACCATTCATATCCCAATCTTCAGGATGTCTCCCCTCATCGGCATAGATACCCACTGTTTCGTCCAATACCTCTTCCAACATCTCAAAGAACATCTCCTTTAAATTCTCACCCTCTAAGACCTGTTTCCTCTGCTCATATATAACCTCTCTCTGTTTATTCATTACATCGTCATATTCAAGGAGGTGTTTTCTTATATCAAAATTATGCGCCTCAACCTTTCTCTGAGCATTCTCAATTGCCTTTGTTATCATCTTATGCTCAATAGGCTGGTCTTCCTCCATCCCGAGTTTTTCCATCAAGCCAGATATCCTGTCAGAACCAAAAATTCTAAGGAGGTCATCTTCCAAAGATAGATAAAACCTTGATGAGCCGGGGTCACCCTGTCTTCCTGAACGGCCTCTTAACTGATTGTCAATTCGTCTTGCCTCATGCCTCTCTGTCCCAAGAATATGAAGTCCCCCAAGACTTATTACCTTTTGTTTTTCATTTTCACACTGATTTTTAAGCCCTTCATATACCTTTTTTCTTTCATCAGGTGACAGCTCAGATTCATTTTCATACTGCCTTTTTGCAAGAAAATCAGGGTTGCCCCCAAGGAGTATGTCTGTCCCTCTCCCTGCCATATTTGTTGCAATAGTAACAGCACCAAACCTTCCAGCCTGTGCAACTATCTCTGCCTCTTTCTCATGATATTTGGCATTGAGGACATGGTGTTTTATCCCCTTCTTTTTAAGCATATCGCTTATCCCCTCTGATTTCTCAATAGAGATTGTCCCGACTAATATAGGCTGA
Source organism: Nitrospinota bacterium (assembly GCA_003489165.1). Taxonomy (GTDB): domain Bacteria; phylum Nitrospinota; class Nitrospinia; order UBA9942; family UBA9942; genus UBA9942. Next base: position 11,903 of record DNJG01000152.1, read on the forward strand.
CCATTTTTATTAAGCTCCTCTATCTCCCTCACAATTGCATTATACTTTTCTTTTTCTGTCCTGTAGATTACATCAGAATAGTCAGCCCTTATCATGGACTTATTCGGTGGGATTACAAGAACCTCTAACTTATATATCTCATGGAACTCTGCAGCCTCCGTATCGGCAGTTCCAGTCATGCCAGCAAGTTTATTGTAAATCCTGAAATAATTCTGAAATGTAATTGTGGCAAGGGTCTGGTTCTCATTTTCAATCTTGCATCTTTCTTTTGCCTCCACAGCCTGATGAAGCCCGTCACTCCATCTCCTCCCCGGCATCAATCTCCCTGTAAATTCATCTACAATGACAACCTGGTCATCCTTTACTATATAATCCACATCCCTTTTAAACAGTGTATGCGCCTTTAATCCCTGATTGACATGATGGAGTATCTCTATATTGGACGGGTCATACAGATTTTCCACTGATAGAAGCCCCTCCGCCTTTGCAACACCATCTTCCGTCAGTGTCGCACTTCTTGCCTTCTCGTCAATCTGATAGTCTGCATCCTTTTTCATACTTGGAATTATCTTGTCAATCTTATAATATTTATCTGTAGATTCTTCAGCTGGTCCTGAGATGATAAGAGGCGTCCTTGCCTCATCTATCAGGATGCTGTCAACCTCGTCAACAATGGCATAATTAAGCTCCTTCTGGACATAGGCATCTATTGAGAATTTCATATTATCTCTCAAGTAATCAAACCCAAACTCGTTATTTGTTCCGTAAGTAACATCACACCTGTATGCATCCTGTCTCTTCCTATCATCCATATCATGCTGTATTATACCTACAGACATTCCGAGGAATTTATAAATCTCACCCATCCAACTGGCATCCCTTTTGGCAAGATAGTCATTTACAGTAATAACATGTACACCCTTATCTGTGAGACTGTTGAGATAAACCGGAAGGGTTGCCACAAGGGTCTTACCCTCTCCTGTCTTCATTTCTGCAATCTTCCCTTCATGGAGGGCAATACCTCCTATA
>DNJG01000097.1 GCA_003489165.1 Nitrospinota bacterium
CTTAGGCTCGATATTTTCATCCTTTACAACCCAGAAAAAGGCTTTCGCTACTCAGGAGATGATAACAGAGATGGAGCAGAATCTCCGTTTTGCAATGGAATTTATTACGAGAGATTTAAGAAATGCTGGCTATAATCCTAATATAGAGGCACCTCTGTTAATGGGGACATCCGTTGGCATTGTCCCAGGAACGGACTCAACTGTAACTACAAACATTACTGCAAACAGCATAAGAATGCTTTCTGATTTAAACGATGATGGAGACACTGCTGATGATAATGAGACAGTCCGCTATTTTTTAAATGGGACAGACTTGCGTAGAAATAATAACCCTATGGTTCAATATATAACCGGCTTAACATTTACATATTATAATTCCAGCGGCGGCACAATAACCATTCCAATAACAACAGCAGGCGCAGCAGATTTGTCTAATATAAGACTAATAGATGTTTCTATAACTGCCCGAACCTCAAGGGAAGATCCAAATTATACATCAGGAGGTTTGAACATAACCGGCACGGATGCTGATGGTATGTGCAGGACAAGGACATTGACAGCAAGAATAAGGACAAGAAATATCGGACTGCAGCAGACTTATTAAACAAAAAAATCTTAGCAATCCACAGATTACGCAGATTTTCGCAGATTTTTTTTAAAAATTTTTTGTTTTAATCTGTGGTAATCTGTGAAATCTGTGGATAAGGTATTTATATGTTTAGACTAATTAGAAATGAAAAAGGTATTGTGCTTGTAATAGCCCTGATGATACTGGCACTGTTATCCGTCCTCTCTCTAACGGCCATATTGACTACTACTACAGACATGGAGATAAGCACAAATTACAAGGTCTCGCAAACCACCTTCTACAATACAGAGGGAAGTATGGATATCGCCCCCGGACCAATACGGAGGACAATCTCTCTAAAAACAGAGTCCCAGACCATTTTAGATTCGTTAGGAATAGCGGATAGTGATGGCAATGGCATATCTGATATAGATGAGTCTTCTCCTTTCAGTAATCTTACTGTTGATGTTAGTGGGACATCAGGCACACCTGACTTTGTGGAATCCATTATGGGATATACAACTACAGCCCCTCCCAATTTTACTATCAATATAAACGAAATGGACATTACTGTATCAACAACAAGGACAGGGCCTGTCCAACTTAAAGGTTTTTCAACTGGTTTTGCAACAGGCTATGAAGGCGGGGCGATGTCAGGAAAGGGGATAGATTTTGAAATACAGGGAGCAGGGTCAGGGGATAGAAATTCTCAATCCCAAATATTATTAAAATACCGCTGTGTAGAAAGGAGCGGGGGAGGGTGCTTATGAAAGACAGAGGACAGAGGACAGAGGACAGAAAACAGATAGTGGGATGCATAATAGGATTGATGATAATATTATTTTTAATAAATGGTGAAGTTATTGCAGCCGGAAAGACTATTAAAGACAAAGGAACATTAACCTCTGTGGAAAGTGACGGGACTGTTATAATTGATGAAAAGGGGTATAAAATAGATTCCTCAGCCAAAATCACTGACAAAAAAGGGAAGAGGGTTGCCATTCATAATCTTTCCCTTCCGGCTAAGGTCTTTTTTGAATATGAATACAGGAAAAATGGATTTGTTATAAAAGTAATAGAGGAGTTTCCAGAAAAACTACCTAAATGAAAGAGGTAATAATTATGAAAGACTATAAAAATATCTTAAAAGGTGTCTGCCTTTTAATCGCAGTTTCCTGTTCGCAAGCATTTGCTGTTCCGACTAACAGCGACTACGATGCTTCACCTCCTTTTATGGCGACATCTGTTGAGCCAAATGTCCTCATCGTGCTGGATAATTCAGGAAGTATGTGCGACCAGGCTTATGCATCATCTTATGACCCATCAGGATTTACCAGTGGGCAGTATTACGGTTATTTTGACGGCTCTAAAAATTACAAATATACCAATAATGGCAGATGGGAGGAGACATCAGATGCTATGAGTACAGGAACAACTTCCAACCCAATCGCAACCGGGAGTTTTCTTAACTGGGCAACAATGCGAAGGATTGAAGTGGCAAAGAAACTCCTGATTGGCGGAAAGGCATCACCCCGTTCTCCAAGCGCAGGTGTTACTGTAAAACTAAATGGTGAGACTGCCTGTTCTTCTTCATTGGATTTTAGTAAAGACTATGATACTACAGGGGAGAACCTCATATATCCATTTGATGGAAATTACCGTTTTACAAGAGAAAGTGATGATTTAAGCGTAAGTCCTATTAGTGCTGGAAGTAATACATTTTATACATATCCAAATAGTAATGTAAGCATCCCTGCCGGTTGGACTGCAACAGGGGCGGCAAGCGCTTATCTGGCAGTGGATGAATCATCAACAGATGATGATTCATCCTATATTCAGAACAACAATACCACCGAGCCGGTTATTCTTGGTTACAATTATACACAAGCTGAACCTGGCGGCACTATTACTGTTACAGTCCATGTAACGGCAAAACAAACAGCCAGCGGGCAGGCAAGATATATAATAGGGGTGCTACAGATAGACAGCGAGTCGGTTCCTTATGAATCAAACAGTTCTAAAATAGGCACTTCATATTCTCTCTATTCCTTTACATGGGAAAGCAATCCTAAGACAGGGGCAGCATGGACATGGGATGAGATTAAATCCATTGCCTCATCAGGGAATATAACGGGTTTTGGAGTTAAGGCTGCAGACAATTATGAATCCCGTTATCCCCGTGTAACACAGGTTTATCTTGACACTTCAGTTACTACCCCTTCCGGAGGGCCTTATAATACAATAGTTGACCAAGGGCAGACAAAGGCAGAAGGTATTATTGATACACTTGGTGATGAGGCGAGATTCGGTCTGGCTTTTTACAATTATGGACAAAATTCCAGTGAAGGCTGTTCAGGAGGCGGTTGTGAAGATGGAGGATATGTTGATAACTATGTAGCCTTCAGCACTGCAACAAATATGATTACATCTATTCATAATATGACCCCCTCTGCATGGACACCCCTTGCAGAAACTCTTTATGAAATGGTGAGATTTTTCAGGCAGGACTCACCCTATTACAGCAACGCCCCTGCTGACTATCAGACAGGGCTTAGTTATGACTCATATTATTTTGACTATCCTGCCTCAAGCTCTAATTCTGACCAATATGTCCCATGTGCCAAGTCATTTATCCTCTTTCTGACTGATGGAGAATCAACACAGGATACGAATATTCCGGCTTCCATAAAAGGCTATTCCACAGGATACAGATTTGCGGGGACTACTGTTGGGACAACATATTCATCAAACGGCACTGACTATATGATTGATGTTGCTTACTGGGCAAGGACAAATGATATGCGTCCGGGATCATGCACAACAACTCCAACCTCGTTTCAGCAATGTCTTACTGGAACACAGAATGTAATTCTTTATCCTGTGTTTATGTTTGGGACAGGCTCAACCCTGCTGAAAGACGCCGCAATTACAGGCGGTTTCAAAGACATGAATTCTAATAATCTGCCTGATTGTTCAACAACGCCGGCAGAGTGTTACAGGGATTCGGATGAAGACGGGACAGTAGAATCCAACGGTAATGACCTTCCGCTTACCTATTATGAGGGGGATGACGGCTATGCATTAGAGGAAAATATTACGGCCGCCATAAGAGATATTTTAAAGCGTGTGGGGTCAGGAACATCCGTATCAGTAATAAGCACTTCTGCAAGCGGGGCAGGCAATATCTATCAATGCTATTTTCTTCCATCCAAGACAGTTGACAATAATGATATTACATGGCTCGGTCATTTACTCCAGCTTGGCGTGAATGAAAATGGTGAGCTTCTTGATAATGCTGGCAATACACTCACCTTTTCCTTTAATGAAAGCGAGGGTCAAACTTATATTACAGCAGGGGGGACCCAATATGCACTTACAGAGTGGACAGGCTATAAATGGGATGCAGGTGAATTGCTTGCAGCAAAGGAGCCTTCAACAAGGACAATAAAAACCTTTGTAGATGCTGATAATGATGGTGTTGTTGACAGCGGAGAATTTATCTCTTTTGAGGAGGCAAATAAGTCAACCCTAAAACCATACCTGAGAGCTACGGATGATACAGAGTCTGCAAATATTATTAATTTTACCCGCGGCTCTAATATATCAGGATATAGAAACAGAACATATACAGATGGAACAAATCAGTATAAATTAGGAGATATAGTTTATTCTACGCCCACTGTGGTAACCTCACCTGCAGAGAACTACAGCCTTCTTTATGGAGATAAGACATACCAGACTTTCTTTAATTCAAATAAATCCAGAGACACTATCGTCTATATTGGTGCCAATGATGGGATGCTTCATGCTTTTTGCGCCGAAGATGATGGGTGTGATAATGGGGCGGCTAAAGGAGAAGAATTGTGGAACTACATACCTTATAATGTCCTTCCCCATCTTAAATGGCTTACAGACACAAATTATTCCCATGTCTATTATGTG
>DNJG01000024.1 GCA_003489165.1 Nitrospinota bacterium
GCCGTAATTTCTCGGATTTTTATAGTGGTCAAGTATATTTTCTTTATAAAGTTCTTCATCCATAGATTTTCCTTGCCTTCTTTAGCCCATTGACAAGGGCATCTATTTCTTCAGTGGTATTATAAATATAGAAACTTGCCCTTGAAGAGGCAGATACTCCAAGCCTGTCATGGAGTGGCTGGGCACAGTGATGTCCTGCCCTTATGGCAATATTTTCAGAGCTAAGGACTGATGCGACATCGTGAGGGTGGACATCTTTTAAATTAAATGAAACTATCCCACCCCTTTCCTCTGCTAAATGTCCGTAGATTTCTATATCATTAACATCCTTTAGTTTATCCATTGCATATAAGGCCAACTCATTTTCATAGTTTCTTATCTTCGTCATCCCCAGTGATTTAAGATAATCAATGGCAACACCAAGTGCAATTCCCTCAGCAATTGCAGGTGTCCCTGCCTCAAATTTCCACGGGAGGTCGTTCCAGCGGGCTTCCTCAAAACTTACACTCTTTATCATATCACCCCCTCCTAAAAATGGAGGCATGTCATTCAGTATCTCTTTTTTTCCATATAAGACTCCGACGCCTGTTGGTCCAAGCATCTTATGCCCTGAAAATGCATAAAAGTCACAACCTATATCCTGAACATCTGTAGGCTCATGGGGGACTCCCTGTGCACCATCTATCAATATAATAGCACCTGCTTTATGAGCCATTGATGTAATTTTTTTAACAGGGTTGATAGTCCCGAGGACATTAGACATTTGAGTTATTGCAACCAATTTCACTTTCCCTTTGAGGAGGCTCTCAAGACTCTCTATCCTTAGCTTCCCTCTATTGTCAATCTCTGCATACTTTATAATAGCGCCCTTTTCCCTTGCCAATAATTGCCACGGAACAATATTGCTGTGATGCTCCATTTGAGATAGTATTATCACATCTCCCTTCGCAATATTTTTTCTGCCCCATGAATATGCAACAAGGTTTATTGCCTCTGTTGTATTTCTTACAAAGACAATCTCCCTGAAACTCTTCGCATTTATAAAACCTGCAACCTTTTTATGTGCCTCTTCATATTTTATGGTAGCTTCTTCGCTTAGTGTATATATTCCCCTGTGGACATTCGCGTTGCTTTTACTGTAGAAGAAATGGAGTGCATCTATAACAATAGACGGTTTTTGTGATGTGGCCGCATTGTCAAGATATATGAGTTTTTTTCCTGTATTGAAAATTGGAAAATCTTTGCGGATATTGATTATGTCTTCAAACTTAAGGGTTTCTGTCATATCACTGGTGCTCTGGTGACCTCACTAACTTATTTGAAATAATATTCCTTACCTTCTTCCTTAGCTCCTCACTGTCTATATTTAAGATAATTGGTTCAACAAAACCATTAACTATCATCTCCTGTGCCTCTGCTAATGACAGCCCTCTGCTCATAAGATAAAAGAGCTGGTCGCTGTCTATCTCCCCAACTGTAGCACCATGTGATGCACTCACCTCATCTACATCTATCTCAAGTTTTGGGATTGTATCTGCCCTTGCCCCTTCACTCAGTATAAGATTGTGATTAGCGAGATATGAATCTGCCTTTTTTCCTTCTTTATCAATTTTTACTAATCCCTGAAATACTGACCTCGCACTGCCGCTGAGGACACTCTTAATCAAGACATTCCCTTTCGTTTCTTCTGTCTGATGATATATTACAGGCGATATATCAAAGTGCTGTTTACCACTTCCTGCAACAATACCAGAAACGTTTGTGCTTGAACCTCTGCCTTTAAGTGTAATCTCAATAAAAGATTTTGTTATTCTCCCGCCAGCATCCACCTGTGTCCAGTCTATTTTCCCGTCCTTCTCCACATATACTCTGTGGATAGGTATATTGTAGGCATTCATATTGAGATTCTGGATATAGCAAAATTTAAGTTTTGCACCCTCACCAACAAATATCTCAACCATATTTCCCATTAGAACCTGATTATCAATATTGTCTGAATAACTCTCTTCTATAACGGATGCCTTTCCTCCTTTTTCTACAATAATGATACTGTGCGGAAAACTTCCTGCCTTGCTTTTCATGTTAAATATGATATGGAATGGAATTTTTATGTCAGAATTAGACGGAACATAGAGAAACACACCATCTCTCCATAATGCTGTATGGAGAGACAAAAATCTTTCTGTATCTGTTAAGGGGTATTTTGTGAGGAAATATTTTTTAATAATGTCTGAATGTTTTAAAAGGGCGGATTTTATATCTGTAAATATTATACCGTTATTTGAAGAAGGCTGAAGGCTAAAGGCTGACGGCTCTATATTAGCTACTGTATTTTCTATTATCTCTCTCAAGTTTAATTTGCCTATATCTGTCCTCATCCATGTTTCATTATCTGTATCTGTTTCAGGAATTTCCTGAAATCTTTGCCATGCCTCAAGCCTCTTTTCCTTTAGCCACTGCGGTTCTCCACTGGCTACTGATTTTTCTTCAATCTTATCCTCAATTTGAAATTTGTAATTTGTAATTTGAGATTTCATCACCCTACTGCTCCTTCCATCTGAAGCTGTATTAGCCTGTTCATCTCTACTGCATACTCCATAGGCAATTCCTTTACTATAGGCTCAATGAAGCCGCTGACAACCATTGCAGCAGCCTCAGACTCTGAAAGCCCCCTGTTCATAAGATAGAATAACTGTTCATCCGTCACCCTGCTTACTGTAGCCTCATGCCCTATGCTTACCTTCTTTTCATCTATGTCCATATAGGGATATGTATCAGACCTTGATTTATCGTCAAGTATCATGGCATCACATTTTACATTTGATTTAACACCATGACAGCCTTTAAGCACCTTTACCAGACCCCTGTAGCTTGACCTTCCGCCATTCTGGCTGATTGACTTTGAAATAATATTGGATGATGTGTGCGGTGCCATGTGGATAACCTTTCCTCCCACATCCTGATTTTGTCCCTTGCCTGCAATTGTCAGGGAAAGTATATCTGCCTTTGCACCCTTACCGTGCATGAATACTGCTGGATATTTCATTGTAACCTTGCTTCCGAGGTTTCCATCCACCCACTCCATTGTTGCATCCTCATAAACTGCAGCCCTCTTTGTTACAAGATTATAGACATTTTTTGACCAGTTCTGTATTGTTGTATATCTTAGTCTTGCCCCCTTTTTTACTATTATCTCAACCACAGCAGTATGGAGTGAGTTTGTGCTGTATATAGGCGCTGTGCATCCTTCTACATAATGAACAAAAGAGCCCGGCTCTGCAATTATGAGCGATCTTTCAAACTGCCCCATATTCTGGGCATTGATTCTGAAATATGCCTGAAGGGGTATCTCAATGTGAACCCCCTCAGGCACATATATAAAACTCCCGCCGCTCCAGACTGCACTGTTTAATGCAGCAAATTTATTGTCGGCAGGAGGGACGACTGTGCTGAAATGTTCTTTGAATATATCAGGATATTCCCTTAATGCGGTATCTGTATCAAGAAATATAACACCCTTTTTCTTCCATTCTTCCTTAAGATTATGATAAACCGATTCTGATTCATACTGGGCGCCTACACCTGCAAGGAATTTTCTCTCAGCCTCCGGGATGCCGAGCTTATCAAATGTATTTCTTATCTCTTTAGGAACCTCGTCCCATGTTCTTCCCTGTTTATCAGAGGACCTTATAAAATAATATATGTCATCAAAATTTACATCCGAAAGGTCACCACCCCACCAAGGCATCGGCTTTTTTAAAAAAATCTCAAGTGATTTCAGCCTGAACTTCCTCATCCAGTCAGGCTCACTTTTAAGATGAGAAATCTCCTCTACAACCTCTCTTGATAGCCCCTTCTTTGATTTAAAGACATACTTCTCAGGGGTCTTAAAACCATATTTATATTCTTCGCCTATACCGGTAATTTCCTTTGTCATTTCTACCTCTGTTTACTGCTTAATGCTTATTATTTACTTTTTCTTTCAGCCAGTCGTAACCTTTATCTTCCAGCTCCTTTGCAAGCTCAGGACCGCCAGACTTCACAATCCTTCCATCAATAAAGACATGGACAAAAGTGGGCTTCACATAGTTGAGTATCCTTGCATAATGGGTTACCATTATAACCCCAACACCTTTTTCAATAGCCCTGTTTACACCTTCGGATACAACTTTCACGGCATCTATATCAAGCCCTGAGTCAGGCTCATCAAGGACTGCCAAATCAGGATTTAATATTTCAAGCTGGAGTATCTCAAGCCTCTTTTTTTCTCCACCTGAAAATCCTTCATTGACATATCTCTTTGCAAAAGACTCCTCCATCTTCAGCAGTCTCATCCTCTCTTTCAGCAGAGAGTTGAATTGAAAGACGGAGACTGGTTTGCCACCGTTAGCAAGAGCAATCTTCTTATTGTAAATATTCCTCAAAAAATTCATTACAGTAACACCTGGTATTGTCACTGGATATTGAAATGCAAGAAA
>DNJG01000070.1 GCA_003489165.1 Nitrospinota bacterium
TGACCAGAGTATAAGTTTTGACCAGGTATTTGACATTATAGGGCTAAGGATTATTACAGATACAGTCAAGGATTGCTATTCAATACTCGGAATAATCCATTCAATCTGGAAGCCAATACCGGGAAAGATTAAAGATTACATTGCCATGCCAAAGGCTAATATGTATCAATCACTCCATACGACAGTAATAGTGCCTCCATCAAACAGGGTTGAATTCCAGATAAGGACAGAGGAGATGCACAGGATTGCAGAGAATGGTATTGCCGCCCACTGGAGATATAAGGAGGTCAGCAAAAAAGATGAAAAGGCTGCAAAGATTGATGAGAGATTTGCATGGCTAAAACATATCCTTGAATGGCAGAAGGATATGAAAGACCCAAAGGAATTTTTAGCGACAATGAAGATAGACCTCTTCCCTGATGAGGTGTATGTATTTTCCCCAAAAGGAAAGGTAATGTCGTTTCCAAAGGGTGCCACACCTATAGATTTTGCCTATTACATACATACAGATGTCGGGGATAAATGTATAGGGGCAAAGGTCAACGGGAAGATTGTCCCCCTTAAATACAATTTAAGCAACGGAGATATTATTGAGATACTAAATTCCCCTGCCCATAAACCGAGCAGGGACTGGCTCAAGATTGTCAAAACCTCACGTGCAAGGACAAAGATAAGAAACTATCTGAAGATAGAGGAGAAGGCAAGGAGTATAACACTCGGAAGGGAGATAACTGAAAAAGAGATACAGAAATATAATATGAGTCCATCTGAAGTGCTGAAGCCTGAAGCTATATCAGAGATTATAAAAACTGCAGGTTTTTCCAATGAAGATAATCTATTTGCAGCAATAGGATATGGCAGGTATCATGCCCATCAGCTCATGATGAAACTGATTCCGCCGGATAAAATTGAAGAAAGGAAGAAGAGGGAGGAGTCAAGGTTTAAAAGGATTATCAGCCGTGTTACAAAAAAATCTGAAGTTGGAAGCGTAAAGATAAAAGGGGTAGAAGATTTTCTTACAAGGTTTGCCATGTGCTGTAATCCTGTGCCGGGGGATAAGATTATCGGCTTCATATCAAGGGGAAAAGGGGTAACTATACATACGATAGACTGTCCAAATATTGCAGAGCTTCAGTATGATAAAAACAGGTTTGTTAATGTAGAATGGGATTTAAAGGAAAAAACAATCCATAAAGTAAGGATAAATATTCATACGCTTGACAAGCCAGGGATACTCGCAGATATAAGCGCCTCCATTGCATCTGAGGGGGTTAATATCAGCCAAGCTGATATTGAGACCACTGAAAACAAGGAGGCATTTCTGAATTTCTCTGTTGAAATATCAGGACTTGACCAACTCCAGAAGGTTATAAACTCCATAAAAAAGCTGAAAGGGGTATTAAAAGTAGAAAGGGTTAAGGAGTTCAAAAAGCTAAAAAAGGCAGCCGGGGGCAAATAACCTAAGCTATCTTTTCTACCTTCCCCGACCTTATACACCTGCTGCAAACATTTAACTTCTTGTGTGTCCCGTTCACAATTACCCTGACCCTTTGGATATTTGGATTCCACCTACGATGTGTTACATTATGGGCATGACTTATATTATTGCCAAAGTTTGGTCCTTTTCCACAAACATCACATTTACTTGACATCTTTAAATCCTCCTTAAATTCGGTTTTAATTTGAAATTGCAGATTGAAAATGATAGCATAATAATCAAACCGATACAAGCAAAATTATGAAAATAACTAAAGAGATGGAGATTAACGAGTGCCTGAAGGTGTATCCGCAGACCAAGAGGATATTCACTAAATACAATATGGGCTGTCTTGGGTGTATGGGCGCAACTGCAGAGTCTATAGAGATTGGTGCCCTTATGCACGGACTTGATATAAATGAAATACTTGCTGAGCTTAACAAAATAGTGGAGAATCAGCCTTTAAAGTCTAACTAAACTGGATGACCATGCAGTGGGCAAGTCAAATACACTTGATGAAATAATCTCACAGCTTAAGAGATCTTTAGAATTTGCATCAAAAAACTCCTTTGCCAATCTTTCCCATCTCCGCGATCTGGAATCTGCAATTAATAGCCTTATTGACAGGGCTGTTTCCTTTTTAAGCCATCAGTCATCAGCCGTCAGCCATCAGAATAATCTCATCAAAATAAAGGATTTATTCTCAGGATTTGATTCATTAAGCCTCCCGGAAAAAAAAGAGCGTCTTAAAACTGCCCAGAACCTCCTCGAGAGTTTAAGAGTTAAAGAGTTAAAGAGTTTAGGAGTTAACTCCATAATTCCTCAACTCCATAACTCCTCAACTTCTATTCAATTTGTAAAAGGTGTTGGTGAGAAAAGGGCTAAACTCTTAAGCAAACTAAACATCCAGACGATTGAGGATGCACTCTATTTTATGCCAATGAGATATGAAGACAGAAGCCGGATGAAGAAAATTTCAGAAATTTTAAATCCCCCCCCACCCCCCTTTAATAAAGGGGGGCAAAAGGGGATTATTGAGACTATAGCCGGCACTATTTTATCAAGGGGTGTTATAAAAACAAAGTGGGGAAAGAGGCTATTTGAAGTAGTTATAAAGGATGAGACAGGATTGATGAGAGGGAAGTGGTTTAAGTTTAATGAAAAATACATGAATAAGAAATTCTCCACAGGACAGAAGATAATAATGAGCGGCGAGGTGGAGTTTAACCCATACAATGGAAGTATGGAGATAATTCATCCTGATATAGAAACATTAGAATACTCCGAACTCCAAACCGGGGCGTCAGAACTACTCCATGTTGGAAGAATTGTCCCGATTTATCATTTAACAGAGGGAATCCATCAAAAGACATTGAGGACAATAATGAAAGAGGCTGTGGATAATTATGCCGATTCTATTGTCGATTTTTTACCTGAAAACATAAAGACAAACCAGAGACTCCTTCCTCTGAAAGAGTCAATTAAGAATATTCACTTTCCTGAAAAGGGAACTCCTATTGAAAAATTAAACAGCTATTTAACTGATTATCACAGGAGGCTCATATTTGATGAATTTTTTCTCCTTGAACTGGGGCTTGCTATAAGAAAAAGGGGGTATCAGGAGGAGAAGAAAGGTGTATCGTTTAGGGTTGATGGCAATCTTACAGATAAACTCCGTTCTATCCTCCCATTCAAACTGACACAGGCACAGGAGAGAGTCATAAATGAAATTAAGAGTGACCTTTCAAAACCAGAGCCTATGAACAGGCTCCTTCAGGGTGATGTTGGAAGCGGCAAGACAGTTGTAGCACTTTACACCATGCTCATAGTTGTTGAGAATGGCTATCAGACGGCTATTATGTCACCCACTGAGATTCTATCGGAACAGCATTTTTTAAATATCCACAAGTTTTTAGAACAATTAGGCTTAAGGACTGCCTTACTTACAAGCAGTGTAAAGGGGAAAGAGAGGGAGGAAATACTGACTCAGTTGTCAAATGGTGAAATTAATATAATAGTAGGCACCCATGCCCTGATTCAGGAGGAGGTCAGATTCAAAAATCTCGGATTTGCCATAATAGACGAACAGCACAGATTCGGTGTAATACAGAGGGGAACGCTTAAAAATAAAGGCTACAGCCCCGACATACTTGTAATGACAGCCACGCCAATCCCGAGGACACTATCAATGACAGTTTATGGAGACCTTGAGCTGTCAGTAATAGACGAAATGCCTCCGGGGAGAAAGCCGATAGACACACTCCTATTTTATGAAAACAGGATTAAAGAAGCGTATACACTGATTGAGAAGGAGATAAATGCAGGGAGACAGGCATATATTGTTTATCCTCTCATAGAAGAATCGGAAAAGCTGGATTTAAAGGCTGCAACTGAAATGATGGAGCATTTCAAGAAAGATATATTTCCGCATCTTAAGATAGAACTCCTTCACGGCAGAATGAAATCTGATGAGAAAGAGGATATCATGAGGAGATTCAAGGAGAGAGAGATAGACATCCTCGTATCTACCACCATTATTGAAGTAGGTGTTGATATCCCAAATGCCTCTGTAATGGTAGTAGAGCATGCGGAGAGATTCGGACTATCACAGCTTCATCAGCTGAGAGGCAGGGTCGGAAGGGGAGAGTATCAATCATACTGCATACTCATTGCATATTATCCAATCTCTGAAGAGGCAAAGATGAGGCTCAAAGTAATGAGAGAAAGCACAGATGGATTTTACATAGCGGAAAAGGATTTAGAGATAAGGGGACCGGGGGAATTTTTCGGGACGAAACAATCAGGATTGCCAGAGTTAAAAATAGCGAATATAATAAGAGACCATAAATTATTGGAGTCAGCCAGAGATGAGGCATTTAAATTAATAGAGCTTGACCCATCACTCTCTGTCTCTGAACATCAACTTCTAAAAGATTCTCTTAAAAAGAGATGGCAGAAGAGGTTAGAATTAGGTGAGATAGGTTAAAAATAAATATGATAAATGAAGATTTTCTAATTTTGTATGAATTTTTTGATATAATAAACACATATTAATCTTATGAAAGGAGATAAGTATGGGACATAAAGTTATTACAGAAGCAATTATAGAAAATGGCAAGTTAAAGTATGTGGGTAAGAAATTGCCTGATGGAAGGATAACGGTTCATATAATCTATGATGCAGGAGAAGAAACACTTTCAGAAGCAGAGGTATCAAGAATCGTTAAAGAAACATCAGGTATTTATAAAGATATAAATGTAGAACTTGAATCCACTAAATTACGAGACAATTGGGAGCGGAATGTCTACCAGTGAGTATCTAATAGATACAAATATCCTTATATACCATATCAAAGGCTCACAACCTGCAACAGACCTTATAACTAATCTAATTGTTCAACATTCATTTAATATCTCAATCCTTACAAAAATCGAATTTCTTGGATGGGATAAACATACCCCCGATGGCTTTGAAAAATGTAACAGGTTGATAGAAAATGCAAATATCTATCCAGTGGATGATAATATTACCAGTAAAGCAATTGAGTTAAAAAGGAGAGTAAAAATTAAGCTTGCCGATGCTGTTATAGCTGCAACAGCACTTTTAAATAATTTAAAACTGGTAACAAAAAATGTAGACGATTTTAAGGGGATAGAAGGACTTGAACTTGAAAATCCTTTCAAGTAACACCATTTATGGTAAAACGACTGCTAATCATCATCCCATTTATAATCACCATTCTCCTGCTGCAGTCATTTTTCTGGGTTCCTACTTATGACAACCAGATTAAGGGGAGTAAGGACAGGCTCTATCAGTTTATTCAAGGCTCTATTGGTGATGCCTCTATCTTAAATCCCATCTTGAGTGCAGATTCTTCCAGCAGTGATATAAACTCTATGGTCTTTGAGGGTCTCCTTGATTATGATGAGGAGCTCCGTTACAGAGGAAGGCTTGCCACAAACTGGGAGATTTATGAAGAGGCACTTTTTTTTGTGAATGTAGAAGGGATCCTTCCAGACAGAACTCCTATTACTGCAAATGAGATTATACGAAAAATAAAAATCTCAAATCTCAAATCTCAAATCTCAAATATAGACATACTTCCACCACAGACTGAACTTATAGAGACAAGAGACCCAAGACCCGAAAAAAAAGGTGCAAAGGTGCAGGCAACAATCACCCTCCCCCAGAGAATTAAAGTTACACTTAAATCCGTTGACCAGGAATTTTTTGAAAAATTGGAAGATATATTAGGCAAAAATTACTTCCCTTCAATCCATCCCGAGAGATACATAACAGTATCTGACCCTGATTTAATTGAGCCTCTCTCAAAACAGCTTGTTCAAATTACAGAACATAATCCTGTAATCATATTCCATTTAAGAAAAGGGGTTTTATTTCATGATGGGCACGAGTTTGATTCAGGGGATGTAAAATTTACTTACGAATCTATAATGGACGGAAGAAACATCTCACCGCGTGTATCTGACTATGAACCCATTAAATCTGTTGAGGCTGCTGATAAATATACTGTAAAGGTTACCTATAAGAGGTTATACTCACCTGCAATAAGCACATGGATGATGGGCATACTCCCCGAACATCTCTTAAACAAAGAGGCACTGGAAAGGGAGGCAAAGGCAAAAGGGGTTGGCCCTGATAAATTTACAATGAGGGATAGTGACTTTAATAGAAATCCAGTAGGTGCAGGTCCTTTTAAGTTCAAGGAATGGAAATCAGACGAGTATATCCATCTCGTTAGAAATGATAAATACTGGGAGGGTGCTCCAAATTATAAAGAGTTTATCTACCGCATAGTGCCAGATCCTTTAGGACAAGAGATGGAGTTCTATGCAGGGACTGTTGACAGCTACGATGCACAGGCACATCAGGTGGAGAGATTTAAAAATGATAAAAGATTTCAAAATTTCTCAGGACTTTCTTACGGCTACAGTTATATTGGCTACAATATGAGGAGAGAACTTTTTAAAGACTGGCGTGTGAGAAAGGCTCTGGGGATGGCAATAAATACTGATGAGATAATTAAATTCTTATTTTACAATCAGGCAGAAAAGATTACAGGTCCATTTGTAAAACAGACAGACTATTATAATCAAAATATATCTCCTCTTCCCTATGACCCGGAGGGAGCATTAAAATTACTTGAGGAGGCAGGGTGGAAAAAAGTAAACGGTAGACTTGAGAAAGACGGAAAGCCGTTTCAGTTTACGATTATCACAAATCACGGAAATGAGCTTCGTAAGGCTATAATGATTATTGCACAAAATGCGTGGAAGAAGCTCGGCATAGATGTAAAGGCGGACACAGTGGAGTGGGCAGTATTCTTAAAAAAATATATTGATGTGGGAAATTTTGATGCAGTAATCCTTGGGTGGAGCATGGGCATTGACCCTGATTTATACCAGATATGGCACTCAAGCCAAACAGGGTCTTTTCAGTTAAACTTTGTCGGATACAATAATCCAGAGGCAGATGATTTGATAATAAAAATCAGGCAGGAGTATGACAGGAATAAACAGATAGAATATTGTAATAAACTCCATGAGATAATTTACAGAGACCAGCCATACACTTTTTTATATGTAGGCAAATGGACTGCCCTTATGGATAAGAAGATTGTGATTATGGATAAAGGGGCTGAAGGAAAAGAAGTCATAAAGCCTATAACTCCAACAAAGACAGGGAATTTCAGATTTTATTTCAACAAGTGGATTAAACTGGCTCAAGAGCCTGTATTTTCAGTGCAGTAGCTACTATTGCTTGAAATCTCCTCAAGGTCTTAAGGATCTATGTTATAATAAATTTAATTTGCAACAGGAGGAGTATTATGTCAGAGGCAATTAGATACTTTAACAATGCAAAGGATATTTTGAACAATGCTAAGATTGAAGATAATAGATATGTAGATATTAAGTATGTCCAAGAGGCTTGCGGGACTGCTTATCTTGCAGTGCTGAAGGCAATTAATGAATTCTTACTTAAAAAAGGAGTATTAAAAAAGGAAATGCCAAGGTCAGTAGAGGCATATAGAAAAGCTCTGCAGAAATATTTAATAATTCACAATGGAAAACTTTTAAAAGAGTTTGATGACCTTTATCATGAACTGCATATTGCAGGGTATTATGCTGGTGACCTTCGTCATGTTGATACGGTAAAAACAATTTTCAAGGCAACAAAGGTGTTTATTGATAAAGTTAAATAACCCGAATTTGGAATGACGGTTTATGATTTTTCAGTTCCTCTTTTAATATCTCTCAAGAATTCATCTTCTTTAAGTTACTGCAATACCAAAATTCAAGACCTAACCCTATTGTTGTGCTACCGTTCTTCTATTTAAACACCTTGTCAGCATAGTTAGATTTATGGGCAGGGTTAAACACATATGGAACATCTGAGATCTTTTTGCTGCCTTTCCATAAATCATTATCCAGCGTTACAGGAATTATCCTCTCTTGAGAAAAGCCATAAAAATCGACTAAGTATCTTGCGGCAGAAAGTATTAATAAATCGAAAGTACTTACTCCTGGATAATTCTTTAAAAAACTTTCAAAAAATCTATCAATACCAATTATCAAATCTCTATTTATCTCAATATCATGAAACTTAATATGTCTTTTCTGTTTCCTTGCATCTTTTGGTTTTAAAGTTAAATCAATTTGCAAAGCACGACGAGCTTTATCATAAGTTGCATAATTAATTCTTTTTTTAATATATTGTTTAAATAATGATTTAAATGCTTCAGCAATACTCACATTTAAAATATAAACAATGGCTTTGCCATGCGACAATTGTCTATCTATGATAGCCCACCATTCTTGAGACTTTTCTAAAAGTATCTTTTCGTATGGATCATTCATTTTATCAGGAGGAATATATTTATTTATAAGAAAGCAGCTATCGACAAGATAAAATAATTTTTGAGCAGGTAATTTATCTATAGATATTTTTATTCTTGCCATTTGCCGATGTTTTAATTAAAAATGAAGCCACAATCACATGCCTGCGCATTCTCAGGGTTAAAGAGACCGCAGTTTGGACATTTTTTTGATTCCTGTGCTGGAATTTCAGCACCAGGGTAATGTTTTTTGATATATTTATCATCAATAACTTCCTCTGAAAATCTACTTTCTGATAATACATCCTCTCTTTTCGTCAAACCAAATAACTTACTTGCTTTTTCCTTTTTGATTAACTGCTTCTTATTTGTTTCTTTAATAAATTTATCTTTTGGTTCGTTTTTTAGTGCTTGAGCTACTATATAAACTAAGAAAGCATTAACAGAAGCAACGCCTTTAGTATCTAAACCACTTCCAACTTCAATGATGATTGCAAGTATTCCAATTATTATTGCTATTACCCATCTCAGAGATGAGATCATCGGAGGAATTTCCTTGCTCCATATAGAGAAGCGTATCCCATAAACGATACCTGATACGATAAATCCAATTATAAACGTGATAAGCATTTCTTACCCACTATGTTTTATTTTTAGCGTTTTCCTTCGAGAGAATGTTAAACTTAGTTGA
>DNJG01000052.1 GCA_003489165.1 Nitrospinota bacterium
ATTCAATTTTTCAAGGGCAGCATATAGTGTCGTAGTTTTTCCGCTTCCTGTAGGTCCGGTAACGAGAATCATTCCATGGGGCTTTGTAAGCATATACTCAAATTTTCTTTTGTTCTCTCCTGCCAATCCAAGTTCCCTCAAGTCTAATACAAGGCCACCTCTATCAAGTATCCTTATCACAATCCCCTCTCCATGAACAGTAGGGACGGTTGCAACCCTTAAATCTATATCCTTGCCTCCTAATCTAGCATTGATCTTTCCATCCTGGGGAAGCCGCCTTTCAGCGATGTTAAGATTAGCAAGTATCTTAACCCTAGATACAACAGCTGCCTGAAGCGATCTAGGAAGAACCTCTTTTTCATGGAGAATGTCATCTATTCTATACCTTACCTTTAGTACCTTTTCAAAGGGCTCAATGTGTATATCGCTTGCCCTGCACCCTATAGCAGCACTCATAATATGGTTAACCAGCCTAACTACAGGTGCCTCAGATGCCATATCTCTTAAATGGTCAATATCCTCATCATTTATCCCTCCATCAAGGTCATGGGGTGCGATATCTCCAATAATCTCATCCACACTGGACTGCCCTACCTTATAGTGTTGTTCTATTGCCCTTGATATATCCTCATCCCTTGCCGTGAGAGCTTTTACCTCAAAGCCGGTTGCAATTTTTATCGCATCAAGGACATCATAGTCCTCTGTATTAGAAGCGGCCACATATAATACATTATCACGCACATAGAGGAGATAGATTAATTTATTCTTCAAAAACCTCATGGAAATTTTGTCAGTTATGAATGGGGTTTCAGGAAAGTCTGCATATTCAATATCGCAGGAATCTTTTTTTACCTGAGGTAATGTTATTACTTTCCTATCCTCTGCACGTCGTCCATATAGTATTTGCATATTTAGTATCAGTGTAAGTGTTAGTTGTTTTTACCGACACATCACTAACACTTACACTTTTAAAATTTATTATTTTATATGCCCTTTAAGCTTATTCTGAAGTCCTTTAACCCTTTCACTAAATTCAGTGGTAATGTCCCGTGCCTCTTGAGAGTTTCTAATTACCCTCGGCGTAATGAGAAGAATCAGCTCATTTTTCTTCTTAGTTTTTGACTTATATCTAAAAAGGTGTTTTATAAGAAATATATCTCCAAGGAAAGGGACCTTAGTTATACTATCCTCTTCCTGTTCGTTTATAAGCCCGCCTATAAGTACAGATTGGCCATCCTGCACCACCATACTGTTATTTGCCTTACGCTGAAATATCCTGATATCAGTTGAACCAGCCAGTGCAGCCGATGCAGCATTGCTGAGCTCAAGTGTAAGGTCAAATGTTACCAACCCTGTAGTATTAATATGAGGCGTTACCTTAAGTAAAACACCAGTATTTCTCCTCTCAATAGCTATAGATTCTCTAACATCAGTAATAGTTCTACTTGTTATGATGGGGACTTCATCGCCTATATTTATGCTTGCTTCTTTGCCATCTCTGGCAAGAATATGTGGAGAGGCAAGGATGTTAAGTCTGCCTTCGCTTGCCAATGCATTAAAGGTAGCACTGAAATCGTCCCTTATCACAGATGCGGTAAGTCCACCCGCTGCTATGGTGCCAGCCTTAGAGAGACCGAGCGATGTCCCAACAGCAGTACTATATATCCCTTCGCCTAATTTTCCATTCCGCAGGGCATAATCTATCCCAAATCTTGTATCGTCATTCAGGGATACTTCTGCAATAAACACCCCTATCATTACCTGACGGGGAACTATATCAAGGTCATCAAGCATTTCTTTTATCACCTTATAATCCTTCAGGGCCGCCTTGATTATTATTGTATTGGTAACAGAATAGGGTATGAATTCCACTGCACTGTCACCAATTCCTGAAGCTGCAGGTTGTCTTTCTGTTGCAACAGCTCTCTCCTTTTGCTCACCTGCTGGTTTCTTTTCTGACTCAGCTCTTTTTTTAAGATCATCTGCCCTTTTTGATACCATTCCTTTCCTTCCAAATATCTCATTTAAGATATCAGTGAGATCGGTGGCAATGCCATTCCTCACCTGATAGATATATGTCTTTACCTCTTCCCCACTCTCCACTTTATCCAACACCTCAATCCACCTCTCCACCTCCTCCATAATCTGAGGTATGGATGTCATAACTAAAAGAGAGTTCAGTCTAGGAATGGAGATGAAATTTATCCCTACCGATATAGCGGATTTTGTAGATACATTCAGCGATGTAAAGAGTTTCTCCATCTCTTTTGTTATATCCTCAACATCAGCCTCCTTCATAGGAAAGAGCTTCATCTCTACACCACTAAAGATACTTACATCCATAACCTTTATTATCTCTAATACCTTATTCACATTACTCGCAAAGTCAATGAGTAAAATGGTGTTCCCCCTGTCATAGGAAGTTAGTACTGCACCTTGTGTTGTAAAGGGTCTTATAATGTTAATAAATTCCTTTGCCTGAACATACATAAGCTGGATTACCTGAAATATTATCTCATCACCAGGTGGAGGTATCTCCTGGTCTGTCCTGGGTATAAGAAGCATCCCTTTTGCCTCTGTAGCTGGAACTATATGATATATATCCCCTTCTTTGATTATTGCAGCCCCTGATACCTTGAGTATCGTGGTAAAGATGTCAAAGAGGTTGTCCGGCGTTATCTCTCCTGTGGTGTGAATATTTACCATTCCCCTAACCCTTGGGTCTATAATATAATCCATTTTTAAAAAATCACATACGAGAGTTATAATTTCATAAATATCAGCATTATCAAAATTAAGGACTATATTTTTGGCAGAAGTTTTACTAAGTTTATCTTCTATATTTTTTTGAGGAGGATTGACCTGTGATTGTAAGGGTTTTTCCTGTGCATAAATCTCCACAGGAGTAAAAAGCAAGAGGCAAGATACAAGAAATAAGATACAAAATAAAAATGCACAATTCAATTTGGTAGTCTTTTTTTTGTTCATATTAAAGAAATCATAATTTGCCACAGAATCTTTTAATATTAAGGAATCTGAGAATCATAGTGTCAGAGAAAATCTTCTGCCTTGACTCAATCACTCTCTGTCACTTTGTCTCTCTGTGCCTCAGTGGCTCATTAAATTTTTCCCCCTTTCTTTATGTTTAAGATGCCGGAGGTGGAGACAGTAGAGGTATTTCTAATGGCACCATCTGTGCTGGAGCCCCCCCAGTATTCTCGATTATTTGTGGTCGCAGAGGTTTATCAGAGTCATGCATCTTTATGACCCTTTCACCCTCCTCATCTTTGACAATAATCCTATCCTCCATTATAGCAATGACTTTTTGGTCTTCAATGGTATCACCTATACGTACCCTCCTTGTTAGACGTCCCCCCTTGACATGGGGTACAGTATCTTTAATAATTACAGCCTTATAATTCCCGATGATAACAATCCCCTCCATGATAATTGGTTTTGCTTTAGGCTTTGATAGTGGTGATGTTTGCGATTCCACCTTAATCTCCTCAGCCCCCTCTCTCCTTTGTGTGTGAAAAAGGTTTTTTTCAATAACCCCTGCAAAGAATTCATTTAATGGCAATAATTTCTCTCCCTCTTTTTCAAAACTCGTCTCCGATAATACCATACCCTCTCGCAGGGAATCATTTTTTTTATCGGATTTACCTGTCCCCCTCCCTTCAGTTGTGGGTAAAACGGGAAGACTAACAGCCCCTTGCTTTATGAAGGAGAGGGCTGATTCAGCTGACCATACTTTTAAAAACTGCCATCCCTCAAAAAAGATCAGAAACAATAAAAGAATGTTTACTATAATAAAGACTTTTTTCATAAAAAGTGTTTAGTTTAGCTTTCCACCTCAGCAAGTCCCTCAACAATAAGAATTGCATCAAGCCTTGATGCCTCCTTCACAATTTCGCCTTTTATGGTAACTGAGTTTATATTAATAAACTTTGCAGCTGTCTCAAGCTCATAAAGAAAATCAATGAGTCCTTTGATATTGCTATATGTGATAAGCTGCAGGGATATCGTGTTATAACCATCAACTCTTGTTTTAAGATTTGACTGGACAGGCTTTTCCATTTTTTTCATGTTAATACTCTTAATCATCACATTATGCCTTCCTGCGCTGTTCTGTATGATGGACTGAAGCTGAGCTGCAGCCAAGACATGAGTTTTTGCAAAAAAGATACGGTTCTTTGTCCTCTCTATTATGGTCTTTGCCCTTCTTGATCTCGCCTCAATATCAGTTCTGCCCTCAAGGGTAGTTTTATAACGATTTAAGAGTTCTGTCTTAAGTGAGATATCATTCATCATTTTTGACTCATATTTCATGAGAGGCTCAAAGAGTAAAGTATAGCAGGCAATGATGCCTGTCAATACCCCGCCGTATATTATAACTCTTTTGGTTCCCTTTGTAATCTTCACTTACAAACTCTCTAATTTTGCCTTAATACTAAAGTTTTCTAAATATACGCCCTCACCAATAAAAGGGATGGGCCCCCTTCCACCAACCACCTCTTTTCTTTTCACTGTAGCAGAGAATTCCACATCTTTAAAAACAGGTGATGCCTCAAGGAGAGAGAGAAGAGTAACTGCCGATGCTGAACGCCCAACAATTTCTATCTCATTATCATGATATTTAAGCATGGTCAGGTAAGTATCCGATGGAATAACATCAGTAAGCTCCTTAAGAACAGCAAGAAAGAGCACCCTCCTTTTACTGAAATTATTAAGCTGAGGGAGACGCTCTTCCATAACAATGGCTTCTTTTTTAAGTTTTTCAAGAGCTATAGCTTGTCTTTCCATAAGCATTATCTTTTCTTTAATATGGCTTAGAGTGTTAGTCTCCTTCTTTATTCGTAAGACAACCCCTCCCCCCCATAGAGATACTAAAAATATGAATAATATTATCGCTGCAAGTCGTAGAACTCTGGATGACTTATCTCCATTTACCTTCACAGGAAGGAGATTCATTGCAGCAATATTTTCATTAAATCCTCTTAGACCGCAGCCAAGAGCGGCCATCTGAAATTGAATACCAGAGCTATCTTTTATATCTATATCTTTTAAAGTTTCAACCCTCACTGCTTCCTTACCTGTAGCATCAGAAATTTTCTTTAGAAACTCCTCATCAGAAGTTCCATCTCCTAATACAATTATCTTCTTTATTTCCCCTATTTCATGTTCACCGACAATTAAAGGGGATATCCTTCCATATTCCTTCAGAATTGCATCTGCAATTTGTTCCTTTCCTGAACTAACTTTCGGATGAGGTCTATCAAAATCCCTTGAATATTCCATATTCTTTTCATTATGAAAGGAGATCTCGCAGATATTAGCCCCAATGTAAAGGACGATATTCTTACCACCAGTGAGGCTATCAGATGGAATTATTCTGGCAATGGCAGTGGAGCTTACCTCCATAGAAATAGGCTCAAGCCCAACCCCTTTAAGGATGTCATGATAATATTTGAGACGACTTTTTTCTATAGCAACAAGAAGTATTCTGACTTTACTCCCATCCAAAGTATGTCCCAAATTTTGAAAATCAAAATAGGCGGTATCCGCGGAAAAAGGTGTATAATTATCCAACTCATAACCTATTACTTCACTCAAATTCTCTTCAACTTTAACAGGTAATTCAATATTAAGAAGCATAACATCCCTTCGTGGAAGGGCAACATAGGGCATTATCCTTTGAAGTCGATTTGCCTTCACAAAGTCTGATACACCCATTTCAAACTCCTCCATCTTCATCCCATATACAAAAGGTACAGAGAGACTGTTTACTACAGTGGTCTTGCCAAAAGAACGCTTTAAGTAAAGGAGGTCAACCCTATTATCCCAAAAGCTTATCCCTAATGCTGACTTCGTTAGTATCATAAAATTGGCATATTATAATCTAAACAATTTAATTTTGCTATATATTTATCCTTCCTTCCAATAAAGTATCTCATAATCAGCCTTACCTTTGATTTTGACTACCGATTTAAAGGACCGCCTTACATGGCTTCCATTTAATTTTCCTACAACCTTTATAGTATATATCCCTGAGGGAGAAAAACTAATAAATTTTCCAAATTCAGGGGGTAATGTAACTGCCCTTATTAAGTCACTCATATCACGAAAGGGGCTTTCTTCCCTTATAGTGATTATTTTTTCAGCCTTGACCTCATCAAAAGTAGGGATAGATAAAAGGAGGGGTAAAGGTGCAGTATTAATATTAATTTTATTGGAACCGGTAAACACTGTAAAGACACTCTCCATCCCTGCCCTGAATATTTCTTCTTCTCCTGATAGATTTTCCTCCACTACACTCTGAGCTTCGGCTTCCCATGAAACAAGTTCAGAGTCAGAACTTCGGTCTATCGCAGTATTATAGAATATTTTAGGGGTAATACCCCTGACCCACAGAAGTTCATCCACTGTAACAAGCGGTTCATTTTTCGCACGATATGGTTTAGGAAGCAACCTGTAATAATCGTCCTCAGCCCCGTTGAGTCTATGAAAGTTATTTTCATCAATCCAGTCAAGTATAGAATCTGCTATTACATCCTTATCTCCAACCTCAATATCCAGAGCGGTAAGAACCCTGATAATATCATCTCTACTTGCCACATTTATATCTATCTTCCCGCCTTCATCAATTATTCTAACCTCTGCATATCCATCTTGAAAATGGACCATGTTAACCCTGCCATCCAACTTTAACTTTTCTTTTAGATTCTCCATGCCGGTACTTTCTTGGTTCTTTAACAACTCCAAGATAGTCCGCTGAAAACCACCTCTGGCAAGGTAATAAGCATTTATCTCTTCCTTAAAATTACCAACTGCCTGAACCTCAGCGCGAACCATCCATGCAAATGTATTCACAATAACGCCAAGAAAGATGACAACCCACAAAATCAGGATGAGCGCAACACCTTTCTCATTTAAGGTGTCAGTGTCAGTTTTCAGTGTAAGTACTTTTTTACTGACACCCGCGATGATACTGCTTTTATTTTTTTTAAACACTGTCACTTACACTAACACCTTTTTATGTCCTCTCTTTTAGTGGCTTCTTGCTTGCCACCATAAGGGGAATTATAACATTTGTAATATAGCTATGCTCACCTTCACTGTGCTTCAGTGTCAGCATAACTTCTTTGGGCAGGGATTTTTCTCTCTCTTTCTGTATCTCTAAAGACCCTTCTAATCCACCCTCTTCCCATGATGAATAGCTCCATTCTATGTCTAATATATCAAAGATTAAATTAATAGACTCGCCATTATTTATATCAAAATTTTTAAAATCCTCAATCATGTAAATAGGTTTCTGATAGGCAAATAGTGTCTTTTTTTCTGAATAAGGGACATTTTTTAAAATATAGCTTACAAAAAATAGCCCTTCGCGATTGCTTTGCCCTATAGGCCTGCTCGTTATAAACTGTATTATTTTTGGCTCTACCTTGAACACAGGAGAGAGGCTTCCATCTTCATTCTTTACAAAAAAGGGATAAACAGAGCTTAGTTGTTTAGAAATTGTATCTAATGCAATTCTCACCCTTTGTTGGTGGGCAACCTTTGATTCTCCCTTCTCCCACACCTTATAACCAAGTCTTAATCCCTGCAATATTAGAGTGCCAACCATACTCAATATGAATATTGAGACGAGTATCTCCAATAATGTGAATCCGTTATCTTCGGCAAATATTCTGTGAAACCTTTTAGGCATATACTCCATAAGAAGCAAGAGGTCAGAGGCAAGAAACAAGAAAAAATCTTGTATCTTGCTTCCTACATCTTTCTTCTTGTAACCTATTCCTCAGTGGCCTCCCTGAGGATTACGCTCCTAAGACTCATAACCTTCTCCACACTCGCACTCATCCATTCCACTTTTACTTCAACATCATATAGGTTAAAGGGGAGATTTTCATTTAAATATTCTTCTTCTTCAGATATCTCAAAAGGGCTTATGGTTCTCTTCCATGTATAACCATTACCAAAACTCCCCTCCTCTGTTCCCAAGTGGATATCCTCCATGAGAACTGTATCTTCCATACCCTTTTTCGCCAAGAGAATTGCTTGAGAATATTCTTCTGATGCACTTACCGACCTTATTGCCCCAGAGAAGAGGGACATGATGATTCCGAGGGTAATCCCCAGTATAGTAATAGCAACCAATACCTCTAGAAGACTAAAACCCCTATCGTTGTTCATACAATGCCAATTTCAGTGACAGTATTAGTGTCAGCATTTTTCAACTTAAACTGCCGATATTAACTAACACTATCAAAGGTTACATGTGTAAGACCGGTAAAGACATCTACTTCAATTCTAAAACCTTCATCAGTCTTCTTATTTTTTACTATGATTGCCCCGCTGCTGGAACTCCCATCAGGATAAAACAGAATATTACCTTTTCCTGACTCAATCCTATCTTCTGCCATCTCCATGGATTTAATAGAAACATCTGAAGGGAGCTTAAAAGTTTTTATACTCTTTGAAAGAGCATTTTCATACCCAGCAATTCCCTGTCCCCCTAAGAAGTAGAGATTATTATCTATATCAAAACCAACAACCTGATACCTCTGTTTAAATACTGCGGTATTTCTGGCAAACTTAAGTGTTGAAACTATCTGACGGGCAGTTGCCTTGAATTTAAGAGATTCTACGGTATGCAGGAGAGAGGGCACAGCAATCAAAAGCATCAGCCCTATGAGGAACAGAACTACAAGGAGTTCCACCATAGTAAAACCCCTAATAGATTCACGATTTGCAATTTTAAATTTTAGATTTTCAATTCGTAATTCGTGAATCTTATTATTCCTCAATGTCTTTCCAGTTGACAATATCTTGGTCCTCCCCTATGCCACCAGCCGCACCATCGGCACCATAGGATATGATCTCATATTCTCCATATTCACTTGGGGAAATGTATGCATAGGGTTTTCTCCATGGATCAAGTGGTATATCTTTGGGTATATATGGACCCCTCCACCTTTCCACATTTCCTGTATTCGTCCGTAACAATGCCAAACCCTCATCGGTTGCAGGATATCTCCCTATATCCAAACGCATCGCATCCAGAGCAGTGCCAAATAGTTCTATCTGCATTTTTGCTACCTTGAGTTTAGATTTTCCAACATGACCAAAAAATCTCGGCACTACCAGCGCAGCGAGCAGACCAAGGATTATGAGTACTATTAATAGTTCTATCAGAGTAAAACCCCTCTCATTATTTTTGATTTTTGATTTTTGATTTTGGATTCTTAAAAGCCACCCTTTCATAAATATCTCCTTTCTTAAAATGGTATCTCGTTTACACTAAAAATAGCAAGCAGCATTGATACAACTATAAAACCTACAACCATTCCCATAAAAATTATCAATAACGGTTCCATTATAGATAGAAACCTCTTTGCATTTTCCTTTAAATGAGTTTCAAAAGTATCTGCTACCTCAAGAAGCATCTCTTCCAAACGCCCTGTCTCTTCACCCACAATAATCATCTCAACTGCCATAGGTGGAAAGATACCTTCCTTCTTTAATGGTAAACCAAGCCCCTCACCATGTCTCACACTCTCATATAGTCTTATGACAGCCTTTGAAATAAAACGGTTGGTAATTGTATTACTGACAATATCAATGGATTTTAAAACCGGAACCCCACCTTTAAGAAGAGTCCCCATTGACCTGGCAAATCTTACAATCTCTGTATTTCTGATAATTGTCCCAATAACAGGCATCTTAAGCTTAAGCTGATCCCATGATAGTCTCCCCGCACTTGTTCTCTTATAGGTGTAAAAGAGCAGATAAGGGACAAGTAAGAATAGTATAAATACCCACCAATAATTTCTAACAGTCTCACTTATCCTCATCAAAACCATCGTTGATAAGGGGATTGCCTGTCCCATCTCTGAGAATGTTGCCGCAAATTTCGGTATAACGAAGGTTAGCAGGATGATTATAGAAAATCCGCTGAAGATTGTAAGAATGGCAGGATATATCATAGCAGATATGATATAGTTTCTTAGTTCTCTAGACCTTGAAAGAAAATCACTCAATCTCCTGAGAGTTGCATCAAGAGTAGCACTTGCCTCTCCAGCCCTTATTAAGTTGATATAAAATGGTGGAAATACTATTGGAAAAACTTCCAGTGCATTAGAAACAGAGCTCCCTTTTTCAATAGAACCTAAGATATTTTCAAGCATTTTTTTAAATCTTTTTTTTCCTTCAATACTAATAAGTGTCTTAAGACTTCTATCAATCGGGATACCTGCTTTTAAGAGTCCTGACAGTTCTCTGGTAAAATTGATGACCTGCTGCTGCGGGACACGTTGGAAGAGAAATAGCAAAGGATTTTCTCTGCTCATTTTTTCAACAGTAGGTGACGCAACACTTATAGGGATATATCCGCGATTCTGAAGTATGGTTATGACAGACCTTTCCTCCTTTGCTTCCATAACCCCTTCAATAACCGTTCCGGTAATATCTGTGGCTTTATATTTAAAAAATGCCATAGTATAAGCTATAAAGTTATAAGGTTATAAAGTCGTTGAGATTTATGAATTTTTTACTTTATAAACTTAATATGTTTCTTTGCACCTTCAGATGCTACATAGGTATTATCCCACAGATAAATTAAAAAATCATCCCTCTTTATAGACAAAAGGGTCATGAGCGATATTCCTTTTTCTATATCCCACACCTTTATTCTATGGTCTTCACTGCCTGATACCAATCTCTTTCCATCGGAAGAAAAGACTAACATGTAAATGGAATCTGTATGTTCTGAAAGGGTACGTATCTTTTTTTTACTTGAAAGATCCCAGAGTTCCACAGTATTCACGCCATCACCGATTGCAAAGAGATGCCCGTCAGGAGAGAAAGCAATAGAATTTATAGCTGTTTTTTCACTGGAGAGCGTATAAAATGATTTCCCATCTATACTTATAAGCAGAACTGTATTGTCCTTTGTTACGATTGCTATATTCTTGCCATCTGGGGAAAATTTAGTGAGATGCACTATGCCATTATATCCTTTAAAAGTATCAACAGGGGATAACAGATTTATATCCCATACAATCATCTCTCCACCCCAGCCTGTTGAAATAAGAATGTTTCCATCAGGAGAAAAGTCAAGTGACTTTACCGGTTCGTTGTGCCCTCTAAGGATTGAGATGGAATCCTTTTTATAAACATCCCAGAGTCTTACTGTCCTATCCAGTCCACCTGATGCCACTATCCTTCCTTCTGGAGAAAAATCCATACATATAGGCCAATTTTCATGCCCCTTAAATTCAGCAATAGACTTTCTCTCCCTGCTTAAACCTTGCGAAAACAAGTTTTCAAAATCCCATATCTTCACTGTGTTATCCCTGTGTCCTGCTGCAAGCATCCTATTATCATCAGAGAGTGCTACAGCCTCAACAAACCCGTCCTGTTTTTCAAAGAAATTATTCAAAGAGCCATCTTCTATTATCTTGCCTCCACTCTCTGACTCTCTAATTACCCCTATGCTCCTGCTTCTTGAAATATCCCATATTTTAATCACTTTGTCCCAACTCCCTATAGTTAAGATTCTTCCATCACTGGTAAGGGATTGCAAATATAATTGTCTAATGTGGTTTTCAAAGGTATGAATCTTTATGCCTGTAGTGATATCCCAGAGTTTGATAGTTGTATCCCACCCTCCAGAAACTGCAACCTTTCCTTTTGGTGAAAAGTCCACAGAGTAAACTGCATGAGAATTATCATAGAGTTTCTGCATGATTATCTTTTTCTTTATATCCCATAAATGAACCTCAGGATAGGCACCGGCTGTTGCCAGAATCTCTCCATCTGAAGAGAATCTGAGACTGTATACAGGGTGAAAGCCCTTCTCATGTTCTTCAAAAAGGGTTTCAACAATTGTCATTTTTTTTATATCCCATAAATTTATATTTTCATCAGCCCCTCCCGATGCAAGGAATCTTCCATCTGGAGAAAATGCAACAGCATAAACCGCACCACTATGCCCTTCAAGAAATTGTGGAGTCATCTTTTTTACATCCCATATTCCGATAGTAGTGTCACCACTTGCAGAGGCTATGGATTCACCATCTGGTGAAAAGGCAACAGAAAAAACAGTTTCATTGTGGCCTGACAGTATAGCTATACACTCTCTCTTCTCAATGTCCCACAGTCTTATAGCCTTATCATCACCACCTGATGCAAGCAATCTACCATCAGGAGATATGGCAATTGAATTAATGGAACCTGTATGACCAGCAAGGGTGAACAGAGATGTTTTTGTTTTAAAACCCCAGAGTCTTATAGTTTTATCATCGCTCCCTGATGCAAGCAATCTACTATCAGGAGATATGGCAATTGAATTAACAGAACCTGTATGACCAGCAAGGGTCTTTAAAAGAGACATGTCATGGATATCCCATAATCTAATGGTTCTATCAAGTCCAGCTGAAGCGATGATATTACCATCAGATGAAAAGGATAAGGAACGAATAACCTTTTTATGCCCATCCTGTATAATCAGTTCAGAAGCGTAGATACTCGTACCAAGAAACAAAAAGAAAAAAATTAGGCAGGATAAAACAAAATGGATATTAAAACTACGAAGAATGCGAAGAAAATAAAAAAATATATAAAAATTTCTACAACTTATTCCTTTGTGGCCTTCGTATACTTCGTGGTTCAGAACAAAATTAAAACGAATGCTTTTTTTGATAATCATTTATCCATTTTTTCAAATTCCTTTTTGTATTTATAATTACCTTTCCTGTCAGCTGATGCATATCTCAACTTTATCATCTCAAGATTTATAAAAGTACCAGTCTCTTTAAGATGCACATATCCGCGCAAAATGCCTGATGAATCAGTCCACTTATCTTCAAATTCAAGATAGAGTTTCTTACCCTTTACTGTTTTTTCCAAATATCCCACAGGTCCCATGCCAAATCTTCTTTTTATCCCCTCAATCAACCCTTTACCGCCAACATCCACACCAATCAATCTGAGTTTCTTTTTCATGCTGAGAATATCAACTTCTATAGTATCTCCATCTACCACATCATGACAAACTGCAAAAACATAGTTGGGATTCTGCGAAGTGTCTTCTTCTGCTAATGCATGAGTAATGAAGAGGCAAAATGCAATAAGCAAAAAACCAGAAACCAGACATTTTGCTTTTTGTTTCTTGCATCCTTCTTTTTTATAGAGTGTTAAAATTTGAGAAATGTGTATCATATTATTTCTTTCCTTTCATGCCAGAAGATGGCAACTTCCCTTTTTCCAGCGGCAGTGTCCATAGATTCATGCCTCCTTTCAGGCTATATATATGTTTATACCTTGTTGTCAGCTTCATATTCCCGCAAAATATATTAGCCTCTCTTCCATTATTATCCACAACAACAGCAGTCTTGTTATTTTTCTTCCATTGTAAAGTATAATAATCCAATCTCTGCTGCAAAAAATTCTTATCTTTTGGTGAAATATGAATAGCACCAGGAATATGACCATTATTATAATCTTCATGTATTCTATAATCAACAATGACGACCTCATTTTTTTCTTTTTCCATCATCTGACGTAGCTTCTTTTGATCTATTTCTTCACATTTAATCTCCTTACCTACTGCCATAGATTCTCCATTCATAATCCAGAGAAAAGATAAGAATAATATTAGAATAGCTATTGTTCTCATAAGAAGACCTCCTCTTATATCAACAAACAACGAATAACGAGTTTTACTCATTGTTCATTGCTTGCTCTTTGCACACCTAAAGCCAACATCTATATCTCTATATGTAGGTGGCGAATATTTAATATTTGCCACCTTGACTTCTTCTGCGTTTGACCTAAAAGACCCGCCTCGTAATATTTTATAGCTACCTCCGTGAAAAGGGAGTTCAGCCTCTCCTACTTTTTTTTCATATTCACTATCTGTCCACTCCTTTACATTCCCAGCCATGTCATAAATCCCGTAAGGACTTTTGCCAGCCTCAAAACTTCCTGCAGGGGTCAACCTCTCAAAACCTGCCTCATCGCTGTTTAAAAGCTCACTCTTGAATATCTTTCCCCATGGATATTCAAATCCCTCATTCCCTCGAGCAGCCTTGTCCCATTCTTCTTTGGTAGGAAGACGCTTACTGATGGATTTGCAATACATAGCCGCCATATACCAATCCACATTTACAACAGGGTAGTTATCCTTCCCTTCATCATATACCCCCTTTTTCCAGTGGGGGGGCAGAGGAAGGTTAAGGTTCCCATCAAGAAATTTCTTATATTGAGCGTTAGTTACCTCATATTTATCTATATAGAACCTATCAACAAAAACCATTTCATCATATTTCTTGATTCCCTCCTTATTCCATACTTCTCTCCCCTTTTGATGCAATTTCAAATATAACTTAATGTTATTAATCTTTTTGTATATTACATCTTCCTTTGATAGATATTTTGCCGCCCTCTCAAGATAGCCAATGCCATCTTTGTATTGCCCCTTGTAAAAGCTTATCTCTGCGAGTTGCCTATATGCATTCGTATCCTGTGAATTTAGACGAATCGTCTCTTTATATTCTGTCTCTGCCTCGTCTATAAACCTGCCATGCTTATCGCTAATATATAGTGAGGCAAGACTGGAATGTGCCTTCCAATCATTTGGATTTTTTTCAACTGCCTCCTTTGCTTTAAGCATTGCAGCATCCCTCTCCTTCTTCTCCTTTGCAAGAGATATTAATTTCATGACCATGAGGTCATCAGGTTTAAACTTGAGAGCATTCTGCCATGCTGATATTGCCTCATCTATCTTGTCAATTGCTCTATATACTGCACCAATGGAGAAATATGTCCTGGAATCGGTTGAATTATATTTTACGGCAAGCTCAAATTCTTTAGCTGCCTTTTCATACTCCTTCTCCTTATAAAATTTCTGCCCTTCCTTATAATGCTTTGCCCATTTTTCTATATCCATAGATACATCACCCGTGCCTTTTTCCTTTTCAATCATCTTAAGCATATCCCATATAAATTTGTTTTCAGGCTCTATCTCAAGGGCACTACGCCAATAAAAGTGTGCTCTATGTTTTTTACCCACCTTATAATATGCCATACCCAGTGATTGCAGATTATCAATATCATCAGGCTTTATTGACATCACCTCTAAAAATTCCTGAGCTGCCTCCTCATTCTTTCCCATGGTCATATATGCAACACCTAATTTATGGCGTTCCTTCCATCTTGTCGGGTCTTCTTTAAGTAAATCCTTCAACCGCACTATTTCCTTCTCATGTTCTGCCTTTATTTTCTCGCTACTATCCACTTTCTTGTCTTCAGATTGACAACCTGAAAGAAGGACAACAAAAAACAAAACATAAACCACAGAGGACACAGACAATAAAAAAATTAAAATATTTTTTATCTCTATTTTATCTGTGTAAATCTGTATCCCATTTATGTACCTTTTTTCTGCTTTCTCTGTGTTTAAATCTTCCTTTTTCAATTGGCATCCTTTGCGCATCTAAATCCCATTGTCCTGTGCTTTTTCTCAGGCACAGCGAAATTTCTGCTTGTACATCTTGCGGTAAGATAACTTGTCAACCATGCTCCGCCCCTTATCACCCTGTTTTGCTCTCCAAATGTCTCTCTTTTGAGAGTTGAGGTTGGGTAAGGATTATACCAGGAAGCTGTCCATTCCATTGCATTACCTGACATATCATAAACACCATAAGAAGAGCGGTCTTCGGGAAATGAGCCTACAGCCTGCGACCATTTGAGTTCAAGCTCATGTGTATTAACAAAGGAAGTGATAAAAGAATTCCCAAAACTCCATCGCCTTCCATCACCACCACGACATGATTTCTCCCATTCTGCCTCTGTGGGAAGCCTCTTGTCTGCCCATTTGCAGTAGGCTTCAGCATCATACCATGTAACATTAACTACAGGATGATTATCCTCACCTGTTGGATAACTACCATTTCTCCAGTTATAGGGTGCATCTGGCGCCACACTATCTACAGGCGGCTCCCGTCCTGTTGCATCAAGAAATTTCTTGTATTGGGCATTTATAACCTCATATCTATCAATATAGAATCCCTTTACCATGACAATATGCAAGGGTATCTCGTCAACACCAACCTCCAAACCTATCCTTCCATCGCCGCCATCATCTCCATGCTCCAGCTTGCCCTTGCTTCCCATCTTAAATTCACCTTCCGGTATATATACCATCCCATCTATTTCTGAAGCTATGCCCCTGTTAAAGAAAATATAAACCACGAAGGACACGAAGATCACAGAGATTATAAATCCTAAAATTATTTTTTCCCTTGTCTTCTTCACGGTTAAAATCAGATTTTTGTTCATGCATAAATTATAAAATCTCTNNAGTATTTGTTCTTTACCTTATATCCTTTGCGCATCTGAAACCTAACATTCTATGTCTTTTTTCAGGGGCAGTAATATTGCGATTTGAACACCTTGAGGATTGTAGGTCTATCAGCCACCCTCCTCCACGAATCACCTTCTCAAGCCCTCCAAAACCTATCTTCATTTCTGTTCCTGGATATGGCATATACTGCGACTCTGTCCATTCCATTATATTACCGGTCATATCAAAAACCTTATAGGGTGAAATATCCTTTGGAAAAGAACCAACCGCACCTGACCACTTCAAATTTGTTTCTCTCGTGTTAGCATATCCAGAAACCTCTTCATTCCCATAACTCCATTTTCTTCCATCATCTCCCCGACATGCCTTTTCCCATTCCTCTTCTGTGGGTAGCCTCCTTCCTTTCCACTCACAATATGCTTTTGCATCTTCAAAATCCACAAGAACAACCGGGTTATCCCCCTGCCCTTCAGGGTAGTTGTCCTCCTTCCAGTTGTATGTAGCCCCTTTATCAACCGGGTCAATAAGGAGAGATTTTCTGCTTGTTGCCTTCAGAAATTTTTTAAACTGTGCATTTGTAACCTCGTATTTATCTATATAAAACCCATCTATATAAACATTATGTGCTGGTGTCTCATCAATATCTATCGTTAATTCCACTTCTCTTCTCCCCTGCTCATCTTTTGGGATGTCAACACCCATTATAAATTCCCCGCCTGGTATGAATACCATGTCTTTTGGCATGCCGACAGCAAAAAAGAAATAATATATCAATATCAAGAGGATTAAAAATAAGCCTCCCCCTCCACAATAGATTAAAAACTTTCCACTGATAATATTTTTCAGTCTCATATTGTCTCCTTCACAATAACCTCAGGGATTTATTAGCCGTCATTATAACTTAAAATACCCACCTATGCAACTTTTACAAATCTATTTACAAATCTATTACAACCCTTCTTATTTCCTCTCTATACCGTATATTTTTGTCCTTTCTTTAACAGAGACCTTCTGTTCAAATATCGCAATGAGCCTTCTATCATGAGATGCTGCAATTCTTAATCCGCAACCACCGCAGGATTCATCTTCCATTTCTGCTCTTACTGCCTTCCCCCATCCTCTTTCTTTTATATAATCATTCCTATAAGTTTTAACAGTTTCTTCTTCCCACTGACACCATATCGCTATAATTTCATCATCGCCATTGAATATCACTGCTGGACCATAGGCATCCTTTCTGCCTGCATCAATAATCTCCGCCTTCCCCCAATTAGAAAAAGTGTCATCGTGAGCAATAGGATTGTTTTTTCCGTCACTGACATTATCACTAACACTATCCTTTACCTTTGCATGTATCCTTAAATTTCCATCAACCCATTGAGTAAATACCAAAACTATCCCACCTATTGAATTTATTGCAACCCTTATATGCTCCACATCTCCACCTCTTGCATCAATAATCTCAGGCTTACTCCAGCCGTCTTTATTCCTATATACTGCTGTATATCCCCTCTGATTCTCTCCATCCCATTTTACAAAAAATGCAAATACCTGCCCATTTTCATCACATACCACAGAAGGGGTATAGGCATCTCTGAATCTTGAATCTATCTTAGACGGGGTCTCAAATCGCTTAATATTGTAAGTATAATTTCCTGCATAAATCTTTTTTTTAATCTCAGGAAGAAAAAGCGGATTATATATTCCTGTAATACCTCTATTTACATAACCCCTCTTTTTATTCCAATCTTCATGTTTAACAGCAGTCTGTCCATCGGTTAGGCGAAGAGGTTTACCCCATATCTTATTTCCCTCCTCGTATTTATTTACATATACCTCAAGACCACTCCCCTCTTCCTTGTAATAAATCACATAGATATTTCCCTGATAATCAAAGGCAGGATAGGGAAAATATCCATTGCCATCACCACTATCAATTACCACTGCACCACGCCACCCCTCTCCCCTCCTGTATTGATTGGCAGAAATCCTGTATATACCTTTATGCTTCTGCTCAAAAACCACAACAACATTACCATCAGCATTATAAGTTATCTGATGTCCATCTGCATCTCCAGTTCCTGCATCAATTGCAACAGGTCCTTTCCATCCTTCAGTTTTGATAAAATGATTTGCATAGATACGATATATGCTTCCATCACTCTGCTTGAAGATGGCGATGGCATCACCGCTCTGGTTAAAGGCAACCCTTGATACATATGCATTCCTTGGTCCTGCATCAATGATAACAGGTCTCTGCCACCCGTTTTTATTAGATAAAAATTGGTTTGCATATATCCTTGAGAAGCCATCTGTATATTGCTCAAACACTGCTATGGCATTTCCATAAGGGTCAAAGGCAATATTCGTTCTGAAGGCATCACCTGTCCCTGCATCTATCAAGACAGGCTTCTGCCAAACAGAGGCATAAACATTAATAGTAAACAGTAGGCAGTAGGCAGTAAGCAGTAAGCAGAAAATTGTTCTATTTTTCCATAGTTTCATAGTTTTACTAATAATCTGTGAAATCTGCGTAATCTGCGGTTTCAGTATCTTTTTTGCTTAGTTTGTGGCTTATTTTGCATTAGGTTCAAATTCAAGAAAATACTGATATCTCAAAAAATCAAGCCGCCTGACAAGTCTGTAACCAGCATCTCTCATCTCTCTTATAGTCACTTCCTCCGAAATCTTATTATCAGGAGGGGGACCGAAGTCCATCTTCTTTTTATAAAATGCAACAATTACAACTCTTCCGCCTTTTTTCAAAATCTTTTTAATTTTATTCATATAATTAATTCTATCCTCAATATGATGATAGGTAAGACATATAAAGACCACATCAACACTACCGGGATCAAGGCCTGAGTCAGCCATTGTTGCTAATCGTGGTATATAATTTTTAAGATTTAATTTTTGCGCATCATCACCCATATATTTAACCAACTCAGGCTCAATATCCACTCCATAAGCCTTCCCTGTAGGCCCAACAGCCATGGCAAACCGCCTTGTAAAATAGCCTGACCCTGCCCCAATATCAGCGATCACATCACCATCTTTTAAGTTCATTTTTTCAATTACCTTATCTGGCTCTTGCCATTCATCACGCTTTGAATGTTCAAATATAGCAATCCAGTTTTCAGCTTTATCCATTTCATGTTTAGGAACAATCCCTCTCGGCAGATAATCATTGCGATACCCCTCTTTTATTTCATCAGCACTGCATACAGAAACAAGAGGCAAGAAACAAGAGGCAAGAAACAAGAGGCAAGAGGCAAGAGATTTTCTGCGGTTAACTTCTGGCTTCTGACTTCTGGCTTCTGACTTCTGGCTTCTGACTTCTATTATTTTTGCTGCCATGGTTCCTTTTTCAGTGGTCCTTTCAAGTTTTCCATACCACCTTTTAAATAATACATCTTATCCATTACACCACTTGCCCTCTTCTCAATCTTACAGCGATGCAATCCTTTCCACTCTGTATCATCTATAAACACTGCTATAGCATTATCTCTGATTACATCTATATAAATTGGTCTGAATCTAAAGTATCCCCTAAGCATGTCTTCAATTCCTCCAAAAACACCTTCTTTTCCGTATCCATTTATTGAATCAGGGATATGCCCGCCATTATAAAAATCGTTTGGATGACGCCAGTCTATTATATAAACCTTCTGTCCTCCCTCCATCATTTTTTTTATTTCATCCCCATCAAGACCTTCACACTGGACATCTTTAAAAGGCATCCTGACAGGTCCATTCCAGGCGTCTATTCCACCTTTTAAATAATAAATATCATTCACACCATAATCTTTTTTGAGCATCTCCTCACAAAAACTCTTTGTTGATTCTGTATCTTCACCAACCAGATAAACATCCTTCCCCTTCCACATTTCTACATTATGGATATATTTTACACTGAACATATCCCAATTAGTCTGCTTTACAAATGGAATGGATTTCCCTTTCACAGCCATTTCAAGAGGACGAATATCAAATATAAACATATTATCAAAGAGAAGTGGCTTATTCTCGTATCGTCTTTGCATTTCCTCTGCATCAATAGACATACATTCCTTTCTTCCCCTCTCTGTTGTAGGGATTGTAGAAATGGTAGGCAATACCCCCTTTTGCCCTACAATAACCTCTAAGATGGCTTTCTGTGAATCGCCAAGTTTTAATGCATTCTCCACAATCCTGGGATTATAAAGTGATGAACGATACCGATCCATTCCATAAACATTATTGCCGACTCTTACATTCAAGAGTTTATCGCCGTTTAAGGAAGAATTGTAATATCCTTCAGGGGTAATCACAATCCATTCTCCATTACTAAAACCTATAAACTGTGCAATCTCCCTCCCTGTATTAATATCCCAGTATTTGCTCGTCCCATCGCTGCTCCCTGATACCAGAAACTTTCCATATGGATTAAAAACAACTGATATTACCGAATCGGTATGCCCTTTGAGCGTTTTTATTGCATTGCCTGTTGCCACATCCCACAGAATTACAGTTTTATCAACACTTCCAGATGCTAAAAACCTTCCATCAGGACTGAAGGCAACTTTTGCAATATTATTAGTATGCCCTTTGAGCGTTTTTATTGCATTGCCTGTTGCCACATCCCACAGAATTACAGTTTTATCAACACTTCCAGATGCTAAAAACCTTCCATCAGGACTGAAGGCAACCGGCACAACCCAATCAGCATGTCCTGTGAAAGCCTTTATTACATTTCCTGTCGCAACATCCAAAAGAGTTACATTGTAATCGCCCCCCGAAGCTAAGGTTCTTCCATCAGGACTAAAGACAATTGATTTAACCCAATCGGCATGTCCTTTTAGTGTCCTTATGGCGCTCCCTGTTTCAATATCCCAAAAAATTATAGTGTTATGCCAACCTCTTGATGCGAGAATCTTTCCATCGGAGCTGATGGCAACCGATTCGACAGCAGAAGAATGCCCCTTGAGTATCTTTATCACGCTTCCTGCTGCTACATCCCACAGGATTATGGTCCTATCCAATCCTCCCGATACGAGAATCTTTCCATCAGGGCTAAAGACAATTCCAGTGACCCACTCATTATGTCCTTTTAGTGTTTTTATGACGCTTCCTGCTGCCACATCCCACAACAGTATGTTATCATAACTTACCGATGCCAGAATCCGCCCGTCTGGACTAAAGGCGTGTGATTTTGAATAAAAATTATCTCCTTTAAGTGTTTTTATGTAGCCGCCCGTTTTTGCATTCCATAGTACTATTGTATTATCCAGCCCTCCCGATGCAAGAGTTCTTCCATCAGGACTAAAGGCAACTGAGCTGATATAGTCAGTTTGTTTTTTGAATGTTTTTATGACACTGCCTGTTTCTATATCCCAGAGAATTATAGTTTTATCAATACCCCCCGATGAGAGAACCTTTCCATCAGGACTAAAGGCAACTGACAACACCATATCATCATGTCCTTTAAGCATCTTTACGGTGCGGCCTGTTTCTATATTCCACAGGGTTATACTTTTATCAATACCTGATGCTATATCCTTTCCATCAGGGCTAAAGGCAACTGATTTTACATGACCTGCATGTCCTTCAATTTTCCGTATCTCCATACCTGTAGATATTTCCCATAGTCTTATGGTTTTATCCTGACTCCCCGATGCAAGAGTCCTTCCATCAGGACTAAAAGCAACTGAATCAATATAATCATTATGCCCTTTAAGTGTTTTTACAGCACTCCCTATAGCAATGTCCCACAGGATTATAGTTTTATCCCAACTCCCTGATGCCAGAATTTTTCCATCAGGACTAAAAGCAACTGACTTAACAGATGATGCATGCCCTATAAGTGTTTTTATGATACTGCCTGTATTAATATCCCACAGGATTACAGTTTTATCTCTACCACCCGATGCCAGAATTTTTCCATCAGGACTAAAAGCAACTGAATTGACATCATTGGTATGCCCTTCAATTTTTCGTATCTCCCTCCCTGTGTAGGCATCCCAAAGGACGAGGATTTTATCCTTACCTCCTGATAATATATATTTTCCATCAAGGGAAAATGCTACAGATAGAACCGATTCTGCATGCCCCATCTGCACAAATATCTCAGGCATTTCAGAGGCGAAGAGAGGACTTGAGATAATCGCAATGCCAAAAGACACCACCAATATTTTATAAGTATCCCAAAACCTTTGCATGCCTATATTCATATAGAAATTATAAAATTTGCCACGGAGGCACATAGAATCAAAAACAAGAATTTAAGAGGCTATAAAGCGGAGATTTCTCAACTTCTTAATATTTTATTATTAGTCTGTGTAAGCTTGTGACTAAACACTTTTTCATTTTTTTCTCTGCCTGGTTAATCAAGTTTTTGTTCTTTCACGGAGGCTGCGAGCCGAAACCCGCTGCCATCTGCCCGCTTATCAGGCTCACGCTCGGCACGGACAGATGTCCGCAAGCGATGCGGAGCGTTATACCATGAACCGCCGCGTAAGACACGAATTCCATTATCGGCGCCTTTGGGGTTATCCTTTGGGCTATTGCTGTAATATTTCTCATCAAACCAGTCAGAACACCACTCCCATACATTCCCTGCCATGTCATATAATCCTAATCCATTAGATTTTTTCTGACCTACCGGATGAGTTTTGCTTCCAGAGTTTTTATTGTACCACGCATAATCCATAAGTTCTGATTCGTTATTTGTACCTGCCCATTTTTCTACTTTACCACCGCTCCTCGCTGCATATTCCCATTCTGCTTCTGTCGGCAAGCGATACCTTTTACCTGTCTTATTTGACAACCACTCTATATAGACTACTGCATCCCTCCATGATACACAGGATACAGGATGATTATTACCCTGTGAGAAACTAGGATTACGCCAGCTCTTGCTTCTGTCCTTTTTCCATTCTCTTCCTGTATCCTTTTTCCATTCTCCTCCTCCATAAACAGAACAACCATCTCCAATTTCACCTTCTGTCATATATCCTGTAGTGTTCACAAATTCCCTAAATTCACTCACTGTTAGTTCATACTTCCCTATATAAAAATCATCCACACATACCTCATGCACAGGTTTTTCATCACTATCTCCATCTCCAAAAATATCACCTAACTGAAAACACCCGCCTTTGACAAAGACCANNAGTGGTCAGTCAATTAATACCGTCCCTCAAATCTCCCTTTTTCAATCTTCCCTTTCCATACTTTCATATTTCCCTTAAGGACATACATATTGTTATATCCAACCGCCCATTTCAAAGCCCTGCATCTATGCACTGTTTCTGCCTCTGTATATCCCACAAAGACCACGGCACCATCTTCCTTCACCGCCCTTGAGAATATACCCGTTAAACACAGATTTTCCCGATTGAATGCACCCTCACCTACTGCACCTGGTATATGTCCCTTCTCGTAATCTATTAGAGAACGAATATCAACAAATTCAACCTTTCTTTCTGAATTTTTTACCCCTGATACTTCTTCCAAATCTATCTCCTCACAATTCACATCCTCAAACTTTCCAGCGATAACAGAACCATCCCACTTATTCATGCCGCCTTTTAAAACATAAATATCATCAATTGGATAATTTTTTTTAATCATAGCCTTGCAGAAATTCTCTGTTGATTCTGTATCTTCTCCTACCAAATAAACATCCTTCCCTTTCCATACTTCTATATCATAGACAAGCTCATTTTCAATAGATTCATAAGTAATCCCCATAGACATCGGGATCCTTTTACCCTTATTGGCTATCTTATAAGGGCGAATATCAAATATGAACATATCATTTAAGAGAATTGCTCTGTCTTCATATCTCCTTTTCATTTCTTCAGGCTCTATGAGGATACATTCAGATGCCTCTGATGATGAATAAACAAAA
Organism: Nitrospinota bacterium; assembly: GCA_003489165.1. GTDB lineage: Bacteria > Nitrospinota > Nitrospinia > UBA9942 > UBA9942 > UBA9942. Next base: position 24,261 of record DNJG01000052.1, read on the forward strand.
ACCTGATTAACCACGAAGAACACGAAGGACACAAAGAAAAAAATAGAAGTTTTAAATAATATTTTTTTCATATTACACCTCCCTAAATAGTATCAAAGAATCAAAGTGTCATAGTGTCAAAGTTTTTTAACTCTGACACTTTGATATATGATATTCTGATATTTTTAATTCATTAAATAACCTGTGTTAATCTGTGTTTACCTGTGGTTTCACGCATTATTTGGTCTTAAAATCTGTGTAATCTGCGTTAATAATAATGTAATATCTTCCAATTTCAAGGGTTTTATTTCACCACTGCTGACCCTCCTTATAAGTGTATATTCCTTTTTTTCAGAATCTGGATATTGATAAACCTCAACAACACCTTCCTGAAGATTTACTATCCAAACTTCTAAAACCTTTGCTCCAGCATATAGGGGCAATTTCGTCTTCCTATCGTATTTTAATGAACCATCTGCAACTTCTATGATTAGAAGAACATCATTTTCGGGATTGGGATACTCATTCGCATAAAAGTCATCTTTAAACTTAAGGATGGTTATATCAGGATAAACTTCTATGTATTCACCAAGTCTTATCCCATCCTGAATGCCTACAATAAATTTGTCACCAGCCTGTTTACTAAAGAACATCCCTAACCTCTTAACCACTGCCATGTGTCTCAGTCCTATCGGTGTCATCTCATACATCCTTCCCTCTATAAGCTCAACTCTATCATCCTCTTTCATTATCCCTACATCTAAAAATTTATGAAAGGTCTGGGTATCTATCTTTACCTCAAGTTCTGTATCTTCTGACAAATACTTTTTACTCGTTATAGTGGTCATTTTCCCCTCTCTATTTAAGTCTCTCCTTAACTTTCTTTTTCAATATTTCCAGATAATCTTTTTTTACTTCACCTTCCCATGTTTTCATTCCGCCGCGAAGCACATAAATATCTTTATATCCCCACGAAAAATATTTTACATATCTGCAATCCCTCATAGCTTGAAATTCATTAGGATAAACATATACAACAGTAGTATTCTCCTGCTCCCATTTTTTACTCCTCTCCTGCTTTTGTAAGCGAGATTTTATTGAAGGCCGCATCATGCTGCCCCCTCGTCTGTCCTCAAATCTTGCACCTGGGATATGTCCCTCATGATACTCATCTGCCTGACGCTGGTCAATTATTTCAACATTTTTATTGGCTTTCATTATATTTATAAGTTCCCGCGAGGTAATTATTCTACATTCACTTTTTGTAAAATCATCTAAAACAGGACCATCCCATTTCTCCATCCCACCTTTTAATATGTAGATATTACGAATCCCATAATCTTTTTTCATCATATCCCTGCATACACTTTCCGCAGACTCTGTATTCTCCCCAATCAAAATAATATCCTTACCAATAAACTCCCCTCCCTTACCAACCAGTTCCTTTTCAATATCTTCAACAGATGCCCATATAGTCCATGGGATACGCCTCCTGTCAGTACTAAGGTCAAACTTACGCTTACCATCAATATCATACCTTGGAGTAACATCAAATATAAGCATATTGCGTATAGACTTATTTCCTATATATCTTTTCAGCACCGCCGGCTCCAGTAGTGTGCATCCCGCCGCATTTACATTATCTGCAAGAAGCAAGAGCATAGAGAAAGCCACAGAGGCACTGAGACACAGAGATTTTAAAAACGGTTTAATCTGTTTATTTCTCTGTGCCTCTGTGTCTCTGTGGTTAAGATTAATTATTTTTCTGTTCATGGTAAATCCTTAAAGGGACTTTGCAACCCTAAACCCAAGTCCGTCGCATATACTATACGGTATATCACTGCCGCGATAGAATGTCCTTACTACCTGTGAAGAAACGCTCCATGGACCACTGCGCATTGATTTAGCATGGCTGGGACTTGTATTTAAAGGATTAATTTTAGGACTTCTATCGTAATAATCAACCTCATACCAATCTTCTACCCATTCCCACACATTGCCGCTCATATCATATATGCCTAATCCATTGGGTTTTTTCTGGCCTACGGGATGCGTTTTGCCGCCGGAGTTTTTATCATACCATGCATAATCTGAAAGCTCTGATTCATTATTCGTCCCTGCCCATTTTTCTGCCTTACCGCCGCTCCTCGCTGCATATTCCCATTCAGCCTCTGTGAGTAAACGGTATTTACCATCAAATTTTTTATTCAACCATTTTATAAATTCCTGTGTGTCATTATAGCTTATACAGACTGCAGGGTGTCTATCTGTCTGAGGGAAATCTACCTTTTTCCAGCTAAAATCCATCTTCTTTCTCCATTTGTAACCCACTTTCCCGAAACAACCCATTTTTTGCGCATCAGTAACATAACCTGTCTCACTAAAAAAATTTTCAAACTCACTCCTTGTAATTTCATACTTGCCAATATAAAAATCATCCACACAGACCTCATGGACAGGCACTTCATCATTAAACTCCCCCTCATTGCCATCTCCAAATAGACTGCTCCCTTTATTATAAACAGGAATTTTCTTATTATTCTCCTCATCTGCAAATATATTCCCCATCTGAAAACACCCGCCTTTAACAAAGACCAATTCTATAGGTGCTTCTGCATCCTTTCCTTCATCACCGGTAACCACTAAGGGAAATGACATAATAAGCCACAGAGACACAGAGGCACAGAGAAAAACAAAAAAGACTAAGGAGAAAGGGAGAAGATGAAGAGATGGAGAAAAAGCAATAAAAAATAACTTTTTTGCTTCTCCATTTCTTTTCCTTTCAGCATTTCTCCTTATTTCCTCTGTGTCTCCGTGCCTCTGTGGCAAATTTTTATAATTTCCTTTACTTGAATAACCAAATGACAACATATTATTACCCTGCGTCTTTTGCACATCTGAATCCATAACGGTGGCTATGATTATTTTCAGTAGGTTTAACAGGATGCCTGTGAGCCACACGGGAAAATGGTATTGACGGTGCGCCCCATGTGCCGCCCTTCATGACCTTATACCCCTTACCAAATTGAGGCCTTTCAAGTTTGCTCCCAGGATATGCTTCATACCATGAAGATGTCCACTCCATCAGATTACCTGCCATATCATAAACACCATAAGGGCTCATATCGGCTGTAAAACTCCCTCCTTGCACAGTCCTATTTTCTTTAGATTCTATAGTGTTTGCCATCCCTGTTTCAAACTTATTACCCCATGGCCAAATTCTTCCATCACTGCCCCTTGCTGCCTTCTCCCACTCATTTTCAGTAGGAAGTCTTTTCCCCATTGATTTACAGTAAGCCTCTGCCTCCATATAGCTCACATCAGCCATAGGAAAATCATCATCTGCTATTGGAACCCTCATCTTTTTCATTCTCGCCCTCTCACCTGTCAACCCTCCGACAAGAAGAATTGAAGGTGAATTCACCGTCCACTCCGCAAATTTTCTTTCTTCTTCACCTGGTCCCTTTGCAAATTTTCTATACGCCCCTACTGTAACCTCATATTTATCTATGTAAAATGCCTTAAGATAGACCTCCCTCTGGGGAATCTCATCTACACCCAAATCAACACCAACTCTGCCATCATCTTCCTTGCTCCCCATTAAAAACTTTCCTTCGGGTATAAGAACCATCTCATTGCTCTTTTCATAAACACCGGCTCCTCCTCCTGTCCAGCCCAGCGATGGGAAAAACATGACACAAAACGCAAGTAACAAGAGCAAGAAGCAATGAGCAATGAGCAATGAGCAATGAGTAGCCGTAGGCTTTAGCCTGCAGAGGCAAAAGGTCTGTTTTCTGTCCTCTGTCTTCTGTCTTCTGATTTTTATATTCATAGTAAATCCCTCCATAAAAATTGACTATTGAATACTGAATATTGAATATTAAATTTTCCACCTGTTAATCTTCAATCTTCAATAGTCAATCTTCAATCTTCATTTCAGATACAACAGCCATATATTAAAGCGGCTGAAATCCCCTGAGCGGTTTGTAACATAAGCTATTTTCTTTCCATCAGGGCTCCATGATGGAAACCAGTCTATCTGCTCTTCCCCGTTAATCATCACCTTCTCACCGCTATCAACATCCGCTATCCAGATGTTGTAATCCGTCCAATATATCGGGGCAAACTGTTTACCTGCCTTTTTTGAATAGGCTATTTTTCTGCCATCTGGGCTGAAGACCGGTGTCCAGTAGAGAGAATCCTCTGTCATAACAGGAGTAAGACCATTACCATCACTATTAATAGTCCATATACCTATGCTACCTTTCATATCCAGTTCAAATGTAATTCTGTCACCGCGAGGGCTATAATTTATACGATAAAGAAATTTATTAAATGGATAGATACCACCTGCACCTATTGATAGCGGATTAGAAGTATTTATATTTCGCCTGTCACTGATAAGTTCAATATTAGTTTTCTTATTTAATCTGGAGCCAAGAAGTAAAGCGTCCTTAATGGATGCAATATTTTTAAGACTCCCCTCAGCGATATTATATCCCCATATTTCAGGGGCTTGTTCATTACCTTCAGACACAAAGACAATCTCTTTCCCATCAGGTTTCCATGC
>DNJG01000050.1 GCA_003489165.1 Nitrospinota bacterium
TCAGGAATATAGACTGGAAGGCTGCAGAAAGGAGATTAAGAGAAATTTCCGGGGGCGCAGCATCCCCCACGCACTCATAAATATACTAAAAGACTCCCATGAGATAATCATTAATCCACCTTAAATTTGGCTCCCTCGCAGCCTTTGTTTCATTAAGACGCGTCACCTTTGTTTTTAATGGAGATTTTTTGAGTGAATCAGGGTCTTTCTCCGCCCTGACGGCAATATCCTTCATTGCATCAATAAATCTATCCATTGTATCCTTGCTCTCCGTCTCTGTCGGCTCAATCATTATTGCGCCCTTCACAATCAGCGGGAAATATATAGTGGGAGGATGAAAGCCATAANNTTTATTCTGGAACTTGTCAGAGAAAACACTTTCATGCATACATCTCCTGTCATAAGGAAGATAGTAATAATCTTTTAACTGATTCATAATATAATTTGCATTTAATACCGCAGTCTCACTTGCCTTTTTTAGCCCCTCCGCACCCATTGTCCTGATATATGTATATGCCCTTACGAGAATACCAAAATTGCCATAGAATGCCTTAACCCTGCCAATGGAATGTGGAAAATTATAATTCAACTTATACTGTCCAACATTATTTTTTTCTATAACAGGGACAGGCATAAATGGTATAAGCTCTCTTTTAATGCCAACAGGTCCTGCTCCAGGACCCCCTCCGCCATGCGGAGTTGAAAATGTCTTGTGTAGATTAAAATGTAAAACATCTACACCCATATCACCCGGTCTTGCAATACCCATAATGGCATTAAGATTTGCACCATCACAATAGATAAGCCCACCTTTCCTGTGGACAATCTCAGTTATCTCCAGTATATTCTCTTCAAAAAGACCGAGGGTATTTGGGTTTGTTATCATAAACGCCGCAACATCCGTATCCATAGCCTTTTCAACCGCTTCAGGGTCCAACAGACCCCTTCCATTTGACTTAAGCTCAACGACCTTATAACCGCAGAGGGTTGAGCTGGCTGGATTTGTGCCGTGGGCTGAATCGGGGATGATTACCTTATGCCTATTTTCACCTTTAGATTCATGATATGCCTTTATAATCATCATCCCTGCAAGTTCACCATGTGCACCTGCGGAAGGCTGAAGGAATACCCTATCCATACCGCCTATCTCTGACAGACACTCCCCCAACTCAAACATCATCTGTAATGCCCCCTGAGATAATTCCTCTGGCTGATATGGATGGACATTTGAAAAACCTGAAAGCCTTGCAACATCTTCATTTATCTTTGGATTATATTTCATTGTGCATGAGCCGAGGGGATAAAATCCGAGGTCAACTGCATAGTTCCACTGCGAAAGGCGAGTGAAGTGTCTGACAACATCAACCTCACTTAAAGAGGGGAAACCTAAAATCTCCTCTCTGACCATATCTTCAGGGATGAGATTGCTAATATCTTTTTCAGGGACATCACAATCAGGGAGTGTGCACCCTTCCCTCCCCGCACTCCCCTGCTCAAAAAGAAGCGGCTCATTAAAAATAAGACCCTGTGTGCCGATAATATTCATGTATAACTTATGACTTACAACTAACAACCTACAACTTATAATAATGATTATCTGTGGTTATTAGTTGTCAGTTGTTAGTAGTTAGTTGTTGGTTAGTATCTCTCCTTATGAACCTTATCTTCTGTGTATTGTGTCCTTGGAGCCTTTTCTTCATCAGGATAGCCAAAGGAGAGCATACACAATACAGCCAATTTCTTTGGAATTCCCAGTATATCTGCGATTACCTGCCCATCATCCTTGCCGCTGTATTTTGTCCCTCTTGCAGCAATCCAGCAGCCTCCGAGACCCATTTCAGCAGCAGCTACAAGCATATTCTCTGAAGCAGCACTGCAATCCTCAATCCATGAAAGGTCATCTTTATTACCACATACTACTATTACAAAAGGTGCCTCTGCACACATCCATGCATAGGAATGAACCTTTGACAACTTACCCCTCATCTCTTTATCTTTGACAACCACAAATTCCCACGGCTGGCTATTATGAGCTGAAGGCGCTGCCATAGCTGCCTCAAGGAGCTTTTTTATCTGCCCTTCGCTTATATCTTTATTTTTATACCTTCTTATGCTCCTTCTCTTTAATATTGCTTCAAAAGTTTCCATAATCTTTCCTCGGAGGGAAACTTCCAGTTTCCCTTCCGACGGTCGCTTTGCTCCCTGCCTCCCTTCGGCAAGGTCGCCTCAAAAACAGGCAAAGCCTGATTTTCTCGGCATCATTTTATATTCAAAAGCTAAGATTTGATAGTCGCTAAATGTTTCACCAATCTATCTATGTCCTCTTTCCTGTGATTTTCTGTAACACAAATGAGCATACAGTTTTTCAATTCAGGATAGAATTTCTCAAGATTTAATCCGCCCATTATTCCCTCTTTCAACAAGTTCTTATTTATCTCATCAGGACTGACAGGTGTTTCAATAACAAACTCATTGAAAGTATATCCCCCCACCTTATTCCTCCCCCCCCCGTGGGGGGAGGCGGGAGGAGGGGACGGGTTTTTAAATTTCAGCTTGTAACCCTTTATGTTTGATAGAAGCTCCTTTGCATAATTTGCCTTCTGTAAATTTAAAACTGATAGTTTCTTAAAACCCTCTTTCCCCATGAGTGCCATATAAACTGTTGCCGAAAGGGCACATAGTGCCTGATTTGAACAGATGTTTGAAGTCGCCTTTTCCCTCCTTATATGCTGTTCCCTCGTAGATAATGTCAGGACATATCCTGTCTTTCCATTTGCATCAACTGTCCTTCCAACAAGCCTCCCCGGCATATTTCTTATATATTTCTCTCTTGTAGCAAATAGACCCAGATAGGGACCTCCAAATGATACAGGATTTCCAAGTCCCTGCCCCTCCCCTACTACTATATCAGCCCCAAATTCACCCGGAGATTTAAGAATTCCGAGGGATATCGGTTCACTGGCACAGTAAATAAAAATGGCATCACTTGCATGTGTCAATTTTTCTATATCTTTAATCTCTTCAATACATCCAAAAAAATTAGGGTTCTGAACTGCCACTGCTGATGTGTTCTCGGATATATTCTTTGAGAGCCACTCAGTATCAATGAGCCCCTTTCCCGTAAATGGAATCTCTTTTATAGTAATCCCGAGATACCTGCAATATGTATTTACAACCTGTCTGTATTCGGGATGAACGCCCCTTGAAACAAAGACCTCTTTTCTATCATTTATCCTGTGAGCCATTAAGACTGCCTCTGCAAGTGCCGATGCACCGTCATACATAGAAGCATTGGCAACCTCCATCCCTGTAAGCTGACAGATGAGTGTCTGAAACTCATAAATCGCCTGAAGCGTCCCCTGGCTTATCTCAGGCTGGTATGGCGTATAGGCAGTATAAAATTCAGAACGGGATATGATATGGTTTACAACACTCGGTATAAAATGATTGTATGCGCCTGCACCAAGAAAGGAGATGTGAGAATCCAAATCGGCATTTTTTTTACTCATCCCTTTCATATGCCTTAAGACTTCGGGTTCAGACATAGCATGGGGAATATTTGATAGAGGATTTTTCAAACGAAGGCTATCAGGTATTGAGGAAAAAAGCTCTTCAACTGACTTAACCCCAATACTGTCAAGCATCTCTTTCTGTTCTTTATCTGTATCTGGAATATATCGCATAGAGTTTGGGAGTTTAAGAGTTTGGGAGTTCAGAGTTAGAGAAATTAAGATTTAAAGAAACTCCTCAACTCTTCAACCCTTTAACTCCTTAACTCTTTACTGGCTCTCCTCCTCCACATACTTTGTATATTCATCAGCAGAGAAGAGCTCTTTCAACTCGTTCTTATCACTCATTGCCACTTCAACCATCCAGCCTTTATCATAAGGGCTTGTATTGACAACCTCAGGTGTTGCCTCAAGTTCACTGTTCACTCCAACAACCTCACCGCTAACAGGAGAATAAAGGTCTGAGACAGTCTTGACAGACTCCACAACACCGAAAGGCTCCATAGCCACAACCCCGCTCCCCACCTCAGGAAGCTCTACAAAGACTATATCTCCAAGCTCGTGCTGTGCATAATCGGTAATACCGATTTTTGCCTTCCCATTCTCAACCTTTACCCATTCATGTTCCTTTGTGTATAAAAGATCATCTGGAAAATCCATATTTACTCCCTCCCTAAATAAGCAATGAGAAATGAGTGATGAGCAATGAGTAAAAAATACTCACTACTTATTGCTCGTAACTCATTGCTTGATTTTACCTGATTTATAAAATGGTGTTGATACTATTTTTGCCTTTTGATGACTGCCCCTTATATTTATCTCTATCTCATTGCCAATATTTGAGATTTCTGTTTTTACATAACCGACACCAATAGCCTTATTGAGTGAAGGGGACATAGTTCCGCTTGTCACTTCTCCGATTTGTTCAGCCCCTTTAAATATCGAATAGTGCGAGCGTGGAATACCCTTATCTATCATTTCAAAACCTATTAACTTTCTTTTCAGCCCTCCATCTTTCTGTTTCAATAAACTTTCCCTTCCCATGAAATTCCCTTTATCAAACTTTGTTACCCAACTGAGGCCTGCCTCTAATGGTGTTGTTTTTTCACTTATATCATTACCATACAGCGGATATTTCATCTCAAGCCTCAATGTATCTCTTGCACCAAGCCCAACTGGTTTTATATCATATTCTTTTCCGATTTCCAATAATCTATTCCATACCCTTTCAGCATTTTCATTTTTTAGATATATCTCAAACCCATCCTCCCCTGTATAGCCTGTCCTTGACACTAATGCACTTACCCCATCAACATTTGTAAGCACAAAACGATTATGTTTAATCACTGACAGGTCATCACCTGTAATCTTCTGCAAAACAGGCTCTGAATTTTTTCCCTGTATGGAAATCTGACTTATATTATCACTGACATTCTTAACCTCTGCATTTCTAAACATCCCCTCTGCTCTCCCCGCATGAAGGCTCTTTAATATCCATTGATAATCCTTATCTGCATTGGATGCATTCACACAGAGCATAAATCTTTCACCTGTCAGCCGATATACAAGAATGTCATCCACTATCCCGCCATCAGGATAACACATCATAGAATACTGGCACTCATTATCATTGAGCATTGTTACATCATTTACCGTAAGAAATTGAAGCAGTTTTACTGCCTCCCTGCCGACGATTTCTATTTCCCCCATGTGGCTTACATCAAAAATGCCGACAGAATTCCTGACTGCCCTGTGCTCCTCTATTATTCCTGAATACAGGACTGGCATCTCCCAGCCCGCAAAATCCACTATTCTGGCTCCCAATTTCTTATGAGCCTCATAGAGTGGTGTTCTCTTAAGTTTCTTTAAATTTTGTTCATTCACGGTAATCATTTATGTATATAAAAAATAATTAAATATGGCAAGGAAAAAATATACTATATTTGCTTACTCACAAGATTATGTGTAATTCGGGTGGGTTCGGGTATTCTGTAACCCTTTGTGCATTGCAATACAAACTTTATTGAAGTTTGCAAATCAATCTTATGACCGATTGATACAAATACAGGTTTTGTATTTGATTTTGTCCGGACAACCGCACCAATTACTTTATCTGCCTCTTGAGGGGAATAGAGATAACTAAAATCTCCTTCATTCTTCCCCGGTTCATTGTATGTGCCAAAGAGTTTTGATTTTGCACAGCCTATGGTCGGCTTATTGAGGATTATCCCCAGATGTGAGGCAATCCCCATACCTCTCGGATGGGCAATACCCTGCCCATCAAAAATAATTAAGTCAGGCTCTTTCTTTAGTTTTTCAAAAGCCTTTAAAAGAATTGGCGCCTCTCTAAATGCCAAAAGACCCGGTATATATGGAAATTTTATCTCTGCCTCAACCCGTTTTTCCTCAACAACTTCTAAATCAGGAAATGTCATCACAACTACAACTGCATATCCCAAAGGACTTGACCTATTGCAGGAAATATCTGCACCTGCAATATATCTTACCTCTCCAAATTCATTTTCAGTAATTATATTTTCTCTCAGATTTTTCTGAATCTCAACTGCCTCTGCTGGAGAAACATCCCATTTGTGAAGGTTTTTGTATTGCATACCAATCTATTTTCTCATAATATAGAACACGAATTACACGAATGTCACGAATAAAAGAGTTTTTATTCTGATTCCTGATTTTTGATTTTGTATTCCATAAATAGTGTAATTTGTCCATTCGTGATATTCGTGTTCAAGATTAAAAATATGCGTATTCATTATAATTCACTAAGAGATTTTCTGGCAAGGCTTGAAAGTGAAGGAGAATTAATAAGGATAAAAGAGAAGGTCTCTCCAATCCTTGAGATTACAGAAATAACAGACAGGATTTGCAAGTCTGGTAATGGAGGGAAGGCGATCCTTTTTGAAAATACAGATGATTCTGGCATACCTGTCCTCATTAATGCCTTCGGGAGTAAAAAAAGGATAGCTATGGCACTTGGTGTTGATAATGTGGAAGATATAGCAAATGATATACAGGAACTGATTGAATTAAAGCCTCCTCAAAATCTTATAGAGAAGTTAAAATTTCTCCCCCGACTCTTTGAAATATCCCATTATCCACCAAAGGTTATTACAGGTAAAGCCCCATGCCATGAAGTGGTCTTAACAGGCGATGAAATAGACCTCTTTAAATTCCCCATATTGAAATGCTGGCCACTTGACGGCGGGAGGTTTATTACTCTCCCTGTAGTATTTACAAAGAGTCTTAAGGAGAGAAAAAGGAATGTCGGTATGTATCGGATGCAGGTGTATGATAAAAAAACCACAGGCATGCACTGGCATATTCATAAGGATGGGGCTTCACATTATGATGAGTATAAAAAGGCTGGTAAGAGAATGGAGGTTGCAGTAGCAATAGGGACAGACCCTGTTGTAACTTACTCCGCAACTGCTCCCCTCCCTTACGGTGTGGATGAACTCCTCTTTGCCGGCATGATAAGAAAAAGGGGTGTTGAACTTGTTAAATGTAAGACAATTGATATGGAGGTGCCTGCAACAGCAGAGATTGTCCTTGAAGGCTATGTTGAGCCCAATGAATTAAGAGAAGAGGGTCCATTCGGAGACCATACAGGATACTATTCTCTCAAAGGCGATTACCCTGTGTTTCATGTTACAGCAATCACTCACAGAAAAAATCCAATATACTTTACAACAATTGTCGGGAAGCCTCCAATGGAGGACTGCTACATGGGGAAGGCTACGGAGAGGATTTTTCTCCCGATGCTCAAGTCATTAAACCCTGAGATTGTTGATATGGATTTGCCGTGGGAAGGTGTCTTTCATAACTGTGTAATCGTATCCATGAAAAAGAGATACCCAATGCATGCAAGGAAATTGATGACATCCCTCTGGGGCTCAGGACAGATGAGCTTTTCAAAGATGCTCTTGACTGTTGATGAGGCTATTAATGTGCATGACTACAGAGAAGTCGCATCAACCCTTTTAAACAATGTTGATATTGAGAGAGATATTTATATAACTGAAGGGACACTTGATGTGTTAGACCACTCTTCACCAAATTATATCTACGGCTCAAAAATTGGTGTTGATGCCACTGAAAGAATAGAAGGTGAGGATAAGAGGAAAGAGGTAAGGGTCAGTGGTCAGTGGTCAATAGTCAGTGGTCAGTTAAAAGAAAAAATACCTGACATCATTGATATAAATATCCCTCTGAATGATGTAAAAAATAGAATCATTTTCATTTCGATAAAAAAGGATAAACCCTATCATGCAAGGATAGCTGCTGAGAAACTTTTTAAACTGACCAATGGGAACAACTCTATCAGTATTGCAGTGATTCTTGATGAAGATGTAAATATAAAGGATATTTCAACTGTAATATGGAAACTCTTTAATAATACAGACCCTAAGAGGGACTTCTATTTTATTGATGGGAAATTGGCGATAGACGCCACCAAGAAATTGAAAGAAGAAGGGCATCCTCGTGAATGGCCTCCTGAGATTATTATGGATGAAGAGATAAAGAAAAGGATAGACAAAAAATTCCCTTTAATTTAATATTAATAATAGATGCGATTCTGTAACAAACTCAGGAGGAAAAAATGAAATTTTTTATTGACACTGCTGATATTAATGAGATAAAGGCTGCACTGGAGATTGGAATTATTGATGGTGTTACCACAAATCCATCACTGATTGCAAAGACCGGCAAAGATTTTAAGACTGTTGTGGATGAGATATGTGCGGTGGTAGATGGGCCTATAAGTGTAGAGGCTGTTAGTATGGACGCAGAGGGGCTTATTAAAGAGGCAAGGGAGTTGTCAAAGGTAAATAAAAATATTGTTGTAAAAATCCCTATGACAGAGGAGGGACTGAAGGCTGTAAAAAAGGTAAGTCAGGAGGGAATCCATACGAATGTCACCCTTGTCTTTTCTCCGACTCAGGCGATACTTGCTGCAAAGGCAGGTGCTACATATATAAGCCCATTTGTCGGGAGGTTGGACGATATAAGCCATATCGGCATGGATATAGTGGGACAAATAGTTACCATATATGATAATTATGATTTTTCAACGGAGGTCATTGTAGCAAGTGTTAGAAACCCTCTCCATGTAGTGGAAGCGGCATTGCTCGGTGCTGATGTATCAACCATACCATTTAATGTTATAAAGCAGTTAGTGAAACACCCGCTCACAGATATAGGAATAGAGAAATTTCTCTCTGACTGGAAAAAAGTGCCGAAATAACAAAATGCTCAACCACGAATAGCACGAATGAAACGAATTACACTAAAAGAATAGAAATCATAAAATGGTTTTATATCTTCTCTATTCGTGCCATTCGTATATTCGTGTAATTCGTGTTTCAAGATTTTAATCATGTCCGAAATAATCACCGCAAAGAATCTTACCAAGGTATATGGAAAAACTATTGCCGTCAGCGGGATAAGTTTTTCTATCAATAGGGGTGAGTGTTATGGATTTCTTGGCCCCAATGGGGCAGGAAAGACCACTACAATGAAGATGATTCATTGTTTCTCTCCTATGACTGCCGGAATACTAACTGTAGCAGAAATGGATGTGAGAAGAGATCAGAGAAAAATAAAGGCAATCATGGGTGTTGTCCCACAGGAGGAAAATTTAGACCCTGATTTAAAGGTACTCAAAAATCTCATTGTCTATGCCCGCTATTTTGATATCCCGGTAAAAACCGCAGAGGAGAGGGCTGTTGAACTGCTAAATTTTCTTCAACTGAAAGATAAGATGAATAGTAAGATAGGCGAGCTTTCAGGCGGTATGAAGAGGAGGCTCCTCATTGCCCGCTCTCTAATCAATAACCCTAAGATTTTAATTTTAGATGAGCCGACAACAGGTTTAGACCCTCAGGCGAGACACCTCATATGGCAGAGATTAAGGCTCCTAAAAAAAAATGGGATAACAATGATTCTCACAACCCATTATATGGAAGAGGCTTCACAGCTTTGCGATAGGGTTGCAATAATTGACAAAGGCAAGATACTAATAGAAGGAGAGCCTAAAAAACTGGTAAATGATAATATAGGGACTGAGGTTGTAGAGATAAGATTAGAAGATGAGAATCAGGAGGCAATACTTGAACAGTTAAATGAATTTAATTTCACTTATGAAAGAGCAGGAGATACACTTTATCTTTTTTCTAATAACGGAAAGGAGCTTTTACATTCTATTGTAGATGTAAAGCATACTCAACTACTCCATAGGCCTGCCACAATGGAGGATTTGTTCTTAAAACTTACAGGGAGAGGACTCAGGGAATAAAATGACTATCTTCAAAATACCGGATATCTCATGGCGGGCTTATAGGGTTTGGCAGAGGAACAGGGATTCCTATATGCGGTTTTATAAGGCAAACATATTGGGTAATCTCGGTGAGCCGCTGATGTATCTCTTTGGAATGGGAATCGGGATAGGGAGCTACCTTGGGCTGATTGAAGGCGTATCATATATGGAATTCATTGCCCCCGGACTTATAATGGGCGTTGCAATGTATTCTGCATCTTTTGAATGCACATTCGGTGCATTCACACGGATGGCTGAGCAAAAGACTTATGACGGCATCCTCGCAACACCATTAAATGTTGGAGACCTTGTTGCCGGAGAGATACTCTGGGGTGCAACAAAAAGCCTTATAGGCGGAAGCGTAATGCTATTTGTAATTTATGTGGCTGGCTTAATGAAGACATCTATATTGATGCTTTTACCTATGTTGTTACTTATATTCATTATCGGGCTTCTCTTTTCATCCCTCTCCCTTACATTTACCGCCCTCTGTCCGAGTTATGATTTCTTTAATTACTTTTTTACGCTAATCCTTGCCCCTATGTTCTTCTTTTCAGGCATCTTCTTTCCGTTATCAAATTTTCCTGAATGGGTAAAAACTGCATCAAAATTCATGCCCTTAACACATGCGGTTAATATAGCCCGAAGCCTTTTATCAAATATGGCTCATTCATCCCTCATTTTAAGCACACTCATTCTTATCGTATTCACAGTTATATTTAGCATTTCGTCCGTAAATCTGATTGAAAAGAGGATAATTAAGTAAACATCAGATGAGACAAACAACTAAATTAATTATGTAAGATAGAGAACATGGAAAATGAGATAAAAGGGAAAGATATAATTATGCGGATTGTTGATTAACCCCGCACTTATTATGAGTGCGGGGTCAATCAGTGTTTAGTTCACCTTAACAACATTGGATGCCTTAGGGCCCTTGGGACCGCTTGTAACTTCAAACTCTACCTGCTGTCCTTCGTTAAGACTCTTATATCCTTCATCCTTTATATCGGAATAATGAACAAATATGTCTTCGCCGCCTTCTTGCTGGATAAATCCAAAACCCTTGGTGTTATTGAACCATTTTACTGTTCCTTTTGCCATTGCAACTTCCTCCTTCCTGAAATCTAAAGCTGACCTTAAATTTACTTGCTAACCTTAAGGTCTATTACTGCCCATTTAAATCGACCAGGCATAAAAAAAAACCGTAAAGGAATCTAATCACCTTTACAGTTAATTATAACCCGTATATAATATGTACCATTTCTATAAAGTGTTGTCAACTATTTTCTGAAACTATTTTCTGAAAAATGGTAGCACAAGAAATTGTCCCTAAACAAACTCAATCAACCTTCAAATTATACTTTTTCATCATCCTGTAGATTGTCATTCTTGGAATGCCTGCCTTCTCCGCTGCCTTTGTTATATTATTGCTGTTTTTATTTAAAAGTTCAATAAGATAATCCTTCTCAAAAGATGAGAGCCATTCCTTCTTTGCATCTTTAAAAGAAAGACCCTGTTCCCCCTTAACAAAGTCTGCTTGTGCAGGTATGAGAGGAGGGATGTGCCCCTGAGCCTTAATATTATCAGGAAGGTCATTAGCGGTTATATAACCTCCATCAGAAAGGGAGACTCCCCTTTCAATTACATTCTGGAGTTCTCTTACATTTCCGGGCCAATTGTATTTTTTAAGCCTCCCTATTGCATCTGTTGATATCCCCTTAATCTCTTTTTTATTCCCAATTGCAAAATTTTTAATAAAGAAATTGCAGAGTAGCGGTATATCATCAACCCTCTCTCTTAAAGGCGGAAGCGTGATAGAAATAACATTTAACCTAAAGAAGAGGTCATCTCTGAATTCCTTCTCCTTTATTGCCCCTTCAAGGTTTTTATTAGTAGCAGATATTATCCTTATATCAATATCTATGAGGTTTCTGCCACCTACCCTTCTCAACTGTCTCTCCTGTAATACCCTTAAAAGTTTTGCCTGAAGATTGGGAGTAAGCTCACCTATCTCGTCAAGAAATAGTGTCCCTCCATTTGCAGTCTCAAACATCCCCTGCCTTGATGCATGTGCGCCGGTAAATGAACCCTTTTCATGCCCAAATAGTTCCGATTCAAGGAGATTTTCGGGAAGAGATGCACAATCCACGGGGACAAACGGCATCCCTGCCCTTTCGCTGTTTGCATGGATACACCTTGCAACCAATTCCTTTCCAGTTCCGCTCTCGCCCAGAAGTAAGATGTTTGATTCTGTCTTTGATACCCTCCTCACCATATCCAGAACATCCTTTACCTTCTGACTCTGCCCAATTATATTATCAAACTTGAAATGTTCATAAAGCTGTTCTTTTAAATTTTTATTCTCCTCTGTCAGCCTCTTCTGTGTCAGTGCCCTTTCCACTGTAATCCTCAACTGGTCTGCGGTAAAGGGTTTTTGCAGATAGTCAAAAGCACCGCTCTTTACTGCATCAACTGCGGATTCTATGGTTGCAAAGGCAGTAAATAAAATAACAATACTATCTGGATTCTCACCCTTTATTTCCTTCAATAATTCAACACCATTTTTACCAGGCATCTTCAAGTCTGTTATTACAACATCAGGAAGTCTCTCTCTTGCAATCTTTATAGCCTCCTCAGAGTTTGAGGCAGTAATGCACTCACATCCAAGATTTTTCAAAATCCTGGAGCAGTTTTCAAGCATATCCAGCTCATCATCTATTACGAGAATTGTATCCGACATAAAATTAACATACAACGGACAACTAACAGCTTACAACTATTATTTGTCGTTAGTTATAAGTTTATTTTTTGATAAACTCTGGATTCTGTTTCAATATCTCCTCATATTCTCTCTGCATCCCAAGTTTATAATAGGACTTTGCAAGATAGAATTGCATCTCTTTTAACTCCCTGTTTATAGCCCTTCCTCTTTCAAAAATAGATACTGCATCTTTATACATCCCCTTTACATAATATTCATATCCAGCCTCAAAATAGGCAAATCCAAGATATGGGTCAAATGGGTTCTCCATCTCTGCCATTCTATATTCCTCAATCTCTCTATCAAATAAATTCTCAGAGTGATACAACCTGCCTTCTATTATATGCCCTCTCCCTTTAAAATAAGTTAGGAGTTGGGAGTTGGAAGTTGGGAGGATTGAAGTGGGTAATTCTCTGAACTTACTCAATTCTCTGAAGTTCTGAACTGCAGACTCTGAACGCCTCCATATATATTTTGGGGCAGAGAATTCAATATACGGCTTATCATCTGTATTTAATTCTGCTCCTTCTGTAAATTTTGAAACACCTTTCTCATCCATTATAAAAAAACTCATAAAGGCAAATGGGTTATCTCTCTCTACAATATCAGAAATCACACCTTCCTGCCTCATCTTATCCTGCAATTGTTCCATATCTATCTTCAAAGGGGACTCTGAGCCAAGGAGGAGGAGTGTCGGCTTAACGCTGTTTATATCTCCATACCAGACAGTAACATGAGGGAAAACTTTTGAAAATGTAGCCATTATGACCTTCAAATCTTCTGTTGAAAGCTGGTATAGCGGAAGCCACTGTGCCATTAAACCACCATCTTTCAATCTGTCCTTGCTATTCTGATAATGCTCCTTTGAATAGAGATTGCCTGTCCCTGCACTGTCAGGCTGAAAGAGGTCTGATATGATTATATCGTATTTATTCTTTGTCATGAGTATATAGTTTCTCCCATCCCATATAGTAAGCCTAAGTCTCGGGTCTTTTAATATATTATGATTTTCCTTCTCAAAAAGCCCTGCCGCATCCACAACACCCGGGACTATCTCAACACACTCAATATTCTTAACAGGATGCTGTCCAACGGCACCGACTGTTATACCTGAACCGAGTGATATAACAAGGACATCATCAGGTTTATTATGGAGGAGCAATGGTATATGACCAAATCTCACAGCTACATCGCCGCTTGTGGCAAGGGAATAGTTATTTACCATCAGTGTCCGAAAACGGGTGATGTCATCTTCTATTACCTTTACTGTTCCGCTTACATCCTCTTTTGAAAAAATTATATTCCCATTAATACTATAGCCAATCCCCATATTGACACCTGCCGTTGCAATCTTTCCGAATACGGCTAAAATCATAATAGCAGAAACCATGCCTGACCATTTAAGCCCATTTATCCCGGTAGGACTCTTAGAAATAATAATAATTCCTATTATTAGATTTATAAATGAAACAAACAAAATGCTTTTTTGCACACCAAGAAATGGAATGAGTATAAAACCTGCCATAAAAGAACCAATAATACTCCCTATGGTATTTACAGAATATACATCCCCTATCTTTCTCCCCAAAAAATTCAAATTATCTGTGTAGAGCCTTCCAATAAGGGGAAAGGTCAGCCCCATAAGAAGTGTTGGTATTATCATTACTATCAGATTAATAACGAAGGTTATAAGTATATT
>DNJG01000133.1 GCA_003489165.1 Nitrospinota bacterium
CCGTGCTAAAGCAGTTGAAGAGGGAATACCGTATCAATCTCTTATATCAATGTTGATTCATAAATATAATGAGGGAAAACTGTCAATTAACCGATGACCGTAACCTTAATACCATTAATCACCTCACCACTGCCCGTAAAAGCTTTACAGACATACGCAGTTTATCCTCGTCTAACTCCTTCAAAAATCTGCCCATAGTTTCCCTTAATTCCTTCAGACTGACCTCATGCCCAAAATCAAAAATCTCTCACATCTCAATTTCTAACACATCAGCAGGTTTAATAAGTATGTCCTTCTATTTTTTTGTAGTAATAAAACTTTTTGTGCAGTATAATCAGCCCGCATGAATAGGGATAATCTGCTCATTGCCATTGAAAACAGTCGCATTGAATGGCAGAGACACGCCCTTGAACAAATGATGGAGAGGGAAATCTCAAGAGTGGCAGTAAAAGAGGTTTTGAGGAGCGGTGAGATTATTGAAGACTATCCAGATGATAGTCCATATCCAAGCGGATTATTTTTGGGATGGATTAAAGGTGAGCCTCTCCATGTGGTTGCAGCATTTGATTCTTTAACAGAATGGTGTTTTATCATTACTGCATATAAACCTGATTTAGAACATTTTGAGTCAGATTATAGGACAAGGAGGCAAAAGTGAAGACAGCAACACTCCCTGATAGATGTCCATTGTGCGGAGGCACAAAGAAAAAAGGGAAAGCCACAGTTACCGTAGATTTGGGATTCGGAGTAGTAGTAGTAAGAGATGTGCCTGCAACAGTATGTGCACAATGCGGTGCAGATTGGATTGAAGATGCTATTGCTGAAAGGGTGGAAGATATTGTGGATGAAGCCCGCAAGAAGCATCATTTGGTAGAGGTGACAACATTATTAGCAAATTAACTTTCTCAATGCAGTATAAATTTAACTGAGTTAATCACCTCACCACTGCCCGTAAAAGCTTTACAGACATACGCAGTTTATCCTCGTCTAACTCCTTCAAAAATCTGCCCATAGTTTCCCTTAATTCCTTCAGACTGACCTCATGCCCAAAATCAAACATCTCCCACATCTCAACCTCAAGGGCGTTGGCAAGTTTTATGAGCATATCAAGGGTGGGGTTTTCCTTGCCGCGTTCAATATTGCTGAGATATTTTGAATTTATGTCCATAACCTCTGCAAGCCTTTCCTGAGTCATACCCTTTGCATCCCTGATACTTTTAATCCTTGCACCAATAAGTTCCTTGATTGCAGCCATATCCAATCCTCCTTTGCATAAACCAATATTGTCTTGATTTGCAAAAGAGTTGGACAGTCTAACACACTGAAAATACTGTAACACACTGAAAATGCTTGACAATCTTATGGTATTAACATAAGATACAGCCCAATAACAGAATATTGACTCCTCTAATTTTCTGTCTGATGGGTTGATAAATATGTGAATAAGCTAATACTAATGGCAAATGGTAAATATATCCCTGAAATAAGATTTGCAAATAAAAGATTGCTTGTATTTATTTCATTAGTCTTGACATTCGCAATATCTCATGCAGAAGGGTCTAATAAGACTGAGTATAAGTTTGATGGTAAAGAACTAAGAGACTCCCGCGGAAATAAGATTGCAGTATTAGATGGTAAGTATATACGAGATAATCGTGGAAACAAAATTGGCGTAATTGATGGAAAATACTTTCGGGACAGTCGTGGAAACAAAGTGGCGGAGTTTGATGGAAAAGATATTCGTGATTCGCGGGGATTAAAAATTGCGGCTATCAGCGATGTGAAGAAAGTAATTGATGGTATCGGAGGGGCATCGTTGGTTGCAATGTGGCTCTTCTTCGTCCGTTGAAAAATTCAGGAAAAGACTTTTAGAAATGGGCCAGCGCATGTGTGTAGTCAGTATATGAATAGAGAAAGGAGGATAAAAAATGGAAGACTTACAGATAACACTTGTGCTTTTGGTTTTAGTGGGTTTTATTGCCCTTCTTATCGCAGGGGCAACGAATAAGGTGGTCATTTATTATGATATTAAAGATTTTGCTATATCCTTTGCACCATGGGGGTTACTACTGATTACAGCTATTATAGCGTCATTTTATGAAAAGGAAAACCAAGAACATTTACAGGTTATTCAGAAAATTATGTGGTTGATTGGAACGCTTGTTGCGGCTGTTTTCTTTTACTGGTCAATAAGATTGAGTATTTTTTATAACAGGAGTGTAAGTGTGGGTATTATTGTTGGGTTGTTTAAAGTCATTTCGGCACTTATTGGTGTTCTCGTCGTAGTTTCATCAGTGCTTAAAATTATGGATAAAAAATCATCCATGAGAGATGTAATGTGGGCAATGCTTATTATTAGTATTTTTGCATGGCTTGGTAAGAAACTTATAAATGGTGAACAAGTTTACATTGCTAAAGGTTGGGCATTGTCAGAGAGTGCAAGTCAATGACTCACACACGCTTATATTAAGATAATTTTGGGGTAGTATTTTACCTCTTGAATTATAAATAAACTTTTTGGAGTTAAAAGTATGCCAAAACCATCATATTTGATAAAACTTAAGGAAATAGCAAAAAATAATTTAGAGAAAGAGCCAGAAGTAGCTTTTATGGTCTCATGGATACTCTGGGAGGCTATTAGGTCACGATTGTTACTATTACAATGTAAGAAGCGTGGTTGGTCTTTAAAAGATGCAGGTGAAGTAATTGCTTTAAAGAAAATATCTAATAATGAAAATTTTAAGAAAGCATTCAAATCAATTGTCGGGATTAATTTTCTTGAAGCTGTATCTACACATTGCAAGAATAATTGGCATATCTTAACTGAAATTGAGGAGATCCGTCACCGTATATTTCATGGTGGAGTAAGTATATCTCCAAAAGATCTCGCTTGTATTACTCAGTTTATTTTGAACTATATTGATGGACTCAAGTCAAATCAAGAGGACAAAAATGACTTAGGCGACCCCTTCAAGCGAGAGAAAAAAACAAAAATATCTAAAAATAAAGACGAATTGTTATATTTATTAGTTGTCAATAAAAAAGAACAAAAGGAGTTATCAGAAACATTAAAATCAATACGAGAGAGGATATGTAAGACATAAGAAAAATCAGATACCTCCAACAAAGATGGAGGTAATAGTGATTCTTGTGTGAGTTGCTGCTATGTAGCAGTTTGTATAAAACGATTGCTTGTTATTTTATTTACATCAGTTAAGGGGATATCACTAAGTGGAAATCACCTCCATCATATCTGAGATAGGAAGTATATTAAAGTCATTTTCATGGTTAGAAGAACTGACCGCCCAGAATAAAGAACTTTCCAGAACCCATAAGTTAGTCTTACTAAGAGATTTTTCCGTAATAGCTGACATCTGTCGTAAAGCTGATGAAAACCTTGACGAAACCAAAGATACAATATCCTCAATATTCTATTTCGCTCTGGTTTTGGGGAGTAAACGAGTGACTGACTGGCTTCGTATGACAGAATCGGAAAAACAAGAGTCTATACTGGTTATTAAGAGCAATATGGAGGCATTTATAAAACAGCTTTCGGAAGATGAGCCAGTAATATTATTTCCAGCAGCCATAAAGGAATTAGATAGAAGAAGTGGCACATCTTATTTTGATAAAACTGCCCATGCCATGTATAGTGCTGCACAACTGCTTGCAAAGGCAGATGGGACTATGACAGAAAAAGAAGAGCAGGCATTAAAGCAAATATACGAACTCATATATGGGGAAAAAGCACCTGATAAATCTCATCAAACTTGGGATACTCTGTCAGTTACAGAAGAATCGTTAGCTCAAGTTATGAGCAATCTTAATAATTTGATTGGGATGAACAATATCAAAAAAGAAGTTGAAACGCTGATTAACTTCCTTAAGGTTCAGAAACTCAGAGAGGAGAAAGGTATGATCAAAACACCTGTATCGCTCCATGCGGTTTTTTGTGGTCCACCCGGCACAGGGAAGACAACTGTTGCCAGACAACTGGGTAAGATATATAAGAATTTGGGCTTTCTTTCAAAAGGCCACCTTGTGGAAACCGACAGGGCAGGGATAGTGGCTGGATACGTTGGTCAGACTGCTTTAAAGGTGGATGAGATAGTTAACTCAGCTCTAGATGGTGTTCTGTTCATAGATGAGGCATATACGCTTAAACCCGAAGGTTCAGGTAGCGATTATGGTCAAGAGGCAATAGATGTACTATTGAAAAGGATGGAAGATAACAGAGATAGACTGGTTGTCATAGTGGCTGGTTACTCCGATGAGATGCAGAGATTCATTGAGGCAAACCCGGGATTAAAGTCGCGGTTTAACCGGTACTTTTATTTTGAGCATTATAATCCAGCAGAATTACTCGCCATTTCAGAAAAGTTTTGTAAGGATGGTGATTATATCCTAACGGCTGGAGCAAAGGAAAAATTAAAGACCGTTTTTGATGCCTTATATGCGAAGAAAGACAGGACATTTGGAAATGGCAGACTTGTCAGAAACCTTTTTGAAAAGATAATAGAAAGGCAATGCAACAGGATTGCACACATAGCCCCACCTACACATGAGATATTAACGACTATTACAGATGACGATATTCCAGAGATAAATAAAATTGTGTCATAGGGAGATGGTATGGGAGATTATAATTCCATAGTAGAAGAATTAAAAAAGGCATTTAAGGATATTGGCATCCCTGAAATGTCAGTAGCCGACAATGAAACGACCCCATCAGCAGATAGTAAGCCTGAATCCACGCCAGCCTGTGCAAAAACCGATGCTTCTTCCTTTGATATCGAGAAGATAAATGACATCATTTATTTTGAAAAACAGGTTGTAGAACCAGAGCGATTAAATGCAATCCGGGCAAGCATTTCAAAATGGTCTAACAGCATTCCGAATCATAATTTAACCAACTTAGGTGAAAAAATTCAAATAGTAACTGTATATGATAGACCATCTTACTTGATTACTCTAAAGACACAATATGAAACGCGGGAATTACAAAAAGGATTAAAATCCTATACGGGTGAAGATATTCCATCCAAATCAGTAACAGAAGATAGTATTGATATCTGGGCTTACGAAGTTCCATTATCTGATGGGTTTGCAGATGAGAAAAATAGCTACAATATAACTGGGTCGGCTGAAGTTTTTGAATGCAGTAACTGTGATGGACAGGGGACAGTAGTTTGCAATAATTGTGATGGTGCGAGAATTGTTACTTGCCCTAAATGTTCAGGAGACGGTGAAATCAAATGCTCTGAATGTAAAGGAAGTGGTGAAATTAAATGTTCTGAATGTAAAGGAAAAGGCGAAACTCGTTGTCCTATTTGGGGTGGGTGTGGTGGGACAGGTTATACAGGTTCTGGCAATAACAGAAGAACTTGTTCTTTTTGTAAAGGACATGGCTCAATCCCGTGCAATTCATGCAGAAAACGTGGTTATAAGCGCTGCACTTCGTGTAAAAATGGTTTTAATGTATGTAGAAGATGTGAAGGCAAAAGAGTAGTTAGATGTAATAAATGTAATGCCAGTGGTATTCTAACATGCTCTCGTTGTGATGGTTATAAAGAAATAATTAAGTATTTATACTTTGATGATATTTTAAAAACAGGACTAACTGTCAACATGATAAAACATTCTGAAGTTCCTTTTAAACTTACTGATAGGGATGACATAAAAATTATTATAAAAGAAGGTGAAAATGAAGATGAAAAGATAGGAAAAGAAGTAGAATTAGGAAAAATAGTAGAAAAAGGGAAAGATAACGAGACTGTCGAAGATGATGACGATGACGAGGAAAATGACCAGGAAAAAGAAGAGAAAGAAGAAAATCTTGCCGAAAGCCTTTTAAAGGGAAGTCCAGCTGTAGAAATTCTGCAAAAAGAAATTCCAGAGAATTTATTCCAATCTTTGACCCATGAAACTCTTAAAGAAGCTATCTCAGAATTAATAAAATCAGCAAAATCATCAAATGACTCAACTCGTATAATTAAGCAAGAAGTTAAAATATATAAAGTCAACGCAATTACTGTTAATTATGCACATTTAAACAAGCAATACTCCTTATTATTATATGGGAATAATTATGAAAAAGTATATACAAAGGTAAACCCGATTTTTGAAATTGTAGATAACTGTATTGCCTTAGCAAAAAATCTATATATAGAAAAGAACTATTCGCAGGCATTAGAGGAAATTGAGAGAGCCATAAAAATATTACCTGACAGAGAGGAGGCAAAAGGACTAAAGAAGCAGACAATCAATCGTATTAATGGAGAATATACCATAGGTGGAATAACTGGTGGGCTGATTACAGCAATGATTTTAGGTCTGGTGACATGGTGGGATATGCTTAGGGTTTCCGTGTTTTTATTTATTGGGTTTATAACTGGATTTACAGTATCGACGATATTTGCAGAAAATGTCTCGATAAAAATAAAGGAAAATAAGAAAAGAATTCTCTATCCACTCTTTTTAAGTATTATAGGCACTATAGGTATGTTCTTTTTATTTAATACAACAATTTGGAAGGCAGATTCAAAACCAAGTAATTCGGGGGGTATTGCTGAAAAAACAGCCAATGACAAGGTTTTAAAAGAGAAATCCAATAAAAAAACAGAAACTAAAGAAAATGCAAAAAAAGAGACTTCCGTTGTGCAGAATGATTCGGCAGTTGCATTAACCGCAGAGAAAGCAAAAAGAAAAGTAGTAGCCGCATTTGAAGAAAAAAGGAAAAGAGAAGAGGAAGCAGAAAGAAAAGCAGTGGAAGAACCAAGAGAAGAAAGAAGAAGGGCTTTTGTATTTTATGATTTAACAGTTCTGGACAAGAAAACGAATCTTATGTGGACAAGAGATGCAAATATAGCAGGTAAGGAAATGGAATGGAAAGATGCCTTTGAATTTATTAAACTGTTAAATGAACAGAAATATGCGGGTTATAGTAACTGGAGACTACCAACCAAAAAGGAGCTTATGACCCTTGTAGATTTTGCAGAAAGTCAGGGATATAAAAAAAGCTTGGATGACCTATTTAACAAAATGGGTTTTGAAAATGTGCAGTCTTACTACTATTGGTCGTCTACTACCTATGCCGACGCTACGGGCGCTGCGTGGTTCGTCAATATGTACGATGGCAATGTGTCCTACAACTTTAAGGCTAGCGTCTACTATGTATTGCCTGTTCGTGCTGGACAGGTAGAAGAATCAAGAACTAAAGAAAATATAAAAAAAGAGACTTCCGTTGTGCAGGATGTTAAGCCTCAATCACAAAAGAACAGGACAGAAAAAGCAAGTAAATTTAACGATAATGGTGATGGAACTGTAACAGATAATGCCATAAAACTTATGTGGCAGCAGGGGGAAAATGATGAGAAGATGGATTGGGATTCTGCAATTGCCTATTGTGGAAATCTTTCCCTTGCAGGATATAATGATTGGCGATTGCCAAATAGAGATGAACTTAAATCAATAGTAGATGAAACAAAGCGCAATCCGGCAATAGATACAACCTATTTCCCAAATACAAATTCGTCCAGCTACTGGTCATCTACTACTAACCATGCGCACTACTCGTCCTATGCGTGGCTTGTGTATTTCGACTATGGCTATGTTGACGACGGCGTTAAGTCGTACTACGACTGCTATGTCCGATGCGTTCGTGGAGGACAGTGAGGTGGTTATTTGATGATTTGATTATTTTTTGGGGTGCAGGGGCGTAGCCCCCTGCCCGCGATGTAAACCTTGTGATATGTCAACATAGATTCCAGCCGAATGTCCTGCCTACCCTGATTAAAAGCTGTGAAATTTTTAGTTATAGAAATTAGCTTGCATAAATGTATTCTTTAAAGATATAATCAATAAAAAGTTTGATTATATTTGGCCCCATCGTCTAGCGGCCCAGGACGCTGGCCTCTCACGCCGGAAACACGGGTTCGAAACCCGTTGGGGCCATTATTATGAAACCGAGTTTCCATTCCCATCTCATAAACAATCCATTTGACGACTCAGTCCTCTATATCCAGATATTCAGAGAAAAGAGGGCAATCCTTTTTGATTTGGGGAGTATTGATTTTGTAGAGCCTTCAAAACTCCTAAAGGTTTCGGATATCTTTGTCTCCCATACACATATAGACCACTTCATAGGATTTGACCATGTTTTAAGATTATTTCTTGGGAGGGAAAATTCATTGAGGATTTTTGGGCCGCCGGGAATAATTGCAAATGTAGAGGGAAAACTTAATGGATATACATGGAATCTTGTAGGGGATTATCCGTTCATCCTTGAGATAAGAGAGGTTTCAAAGGATAGGATTAAGTCGGCACGATTTATCTGTAGAGATAAGTTTAGAAGAGAGGATATTACAGAAGATAGTCAATTTAAAGGGGTATTAATTAATGAGCAACTCTTTAAAATAAATGCAGTTCACCTTGACCACCTCATACCCTCTATGGCATTTTCATTTTCAGAGGAATTTCATATAAATATAAATAAGGATGCCCTGTTAAAATACAACCTCATTGTGGGGCCATGGCTGAGTGAATTTAAAAAATATATCAGGGAAGGAAAACCAGATGACCATCCAATTGAAGCCATGTCGGAGGATGGGATAAAGAAATTTGAATTGAAGGAGCTAAAAGATAAGATTGCAATAATCACCAGAGGACAAAAGATTACCTATGTAGTAGATGCCATATTCAGTAAAGAGAATATTGAGAAAATAATCTCCCTTGCAGAAGGGGCGGATATTCTTTACTGTGAGGCGACATTTTTAGAGGAGGATATTGAGAGGGCAAAGGAGAGATACCACCTGACAGCAAGACAGGCAGGGGAGCTTGCAAGAAGGGCAGGGGTGAAGAGACTTGAGATATTTCATTTCTCACCGAGATACAAATATATGGAAGGCAGACTTTATAAAGAGGCAATGGATGAATTTAACAAATCCTGACATTATAAAAGCGGTTTGTAGAGATCTTTTCTCCTATCCTTAAAAATATTATTGAGTGGAGTTATATTCTTATTTTTCGCCATTTTGGGGTCTATGTCAACAACCCCAATCTCCTCTTTACCAGTAGAGGCACGGTAGATGACCTTGCCATCAGGTGCAACAATCTCACTCTGGCCTATAAATTTTAGTTTTTGACCTTTTATTCGTTTTTCAACGCCAATTCTATTTGCAGTTATTGCAAAAACCCTGTTTTCAATACACCTCGTTATCATTGCCTGTGGACAGTGTGGAAGGACAAGGTTTGATGGATGGCAGATAATATCGGCACCTTTTAGTGATAGTATCCTTGCAGCTTCAGGGAAAAGCCAGTCAAAACATATCATCATTCCAATCTTTGCTTTTTCAATGTTATATACCTCAAAAGGTATATCACCTTCTGTAAACAACTTTTTCTCATGCCAGAAAAGATGTGTCTTTCTATAGACACCAATAAACCCCTTAGAGCCTATTAGGATAGAGGAATTATAAAATCTACCTCTGCCCTTTTCGGCAATACCTGCAACAATAAATATTTTTTTCTTCCTGCCTATTTCTATGAGGGTCTTGGTTGTATATCCATCTGGCAGAGCTTCTGATAGTTCAGAAACTTCTTTTTTAGACTTAAACTGGTAGCCCGTATTGAAAAGTTCAGGCAGGACAAAAAGATTGGCATCTGTAGAATTAATCCTATCAAAAACCTTCTCTACATTGTCTTTGATTTTTCCAAAGATTGGATATGTCTGGAGAAAAGAAACTCTCATTATTTTGATTTAAAACTTCTCTAACTCTATCTTTCTCACATCACCAAACGCTGAAAGGGGTTTATCAAACTTTTTGTTATCCCCTACAACTATAAAGGTCAGTTTATCAGTGTGGAGATATTTTTTTGCCACTCTCAGGACATCATCTTTTGTTACCTTTGCTATATTGTCTCTGTATTTTTCAAGATAGTCAGGAGGAAAATTGTAATACTGGACATTTATCCTCTGGCTGAGGACATGCAGATTTGATGTAAATCCGAAGATGAATGAATTGATAATTGATTCCTTTGCTATCTTAAGTTCTTCATCTGATACAGGAGACTCCCTCATTTTTTCCATTATATTTTTCATAAGGGTTATGACCTCGCCTGTGCTCTCAGCCTTAGTCTCACAGCCTGCCGCAAAAAGCCCCAAATCAAACTTGCCTACAACAAAACTGCTCCATACGCTGTATGCCAGTCCTCTGTCTGACCTGACCTCTTTCATCAGTCTTGATGTAAACCCGCCGCCGCCAAGTATATCATCCATAACCATTACAGCGTAAAAATCTGGATTATCCTGTTTGATGCCAAGATGCCCCATCCTTATCACTGACTGGGTGGTATTTTTGAATGCATAATTTACTGATTTTTCATAAACCTCTTTGACCTTCGGCACCTTCGGGAAATCTACATCTTCAAATTTCCAGTCTTTAAATGCCTCCTCAATCTTTTTAATAATCTCTTCCTTATCAAAATCCCCTGTAACACCCATAATCACATTGTTGGGCTTAAAATATTGTTTATGGAATCTGACAAGGTCCTCCCTCTTTATTCTATTTATTGTGTCAATAGTCGGGAATCTCCCAAAAGGGTGACTGCCATAGACAGTTTTGCGGAATTCTCTTCGTGCTATGTTTGAAGGGTCGTCATTCTGCCTTTTTATTGACTCTATTGCCTTCTGCTTCTCCATCTCCAGTTTATCCTCACTGAAGACAGGGTTCATGAGTATATCAGCAAATATCTTAAGCCCTGTATCTATATCTTTTTTCATCACAGACATTGAAGCTGTGCCTGACTCTCCGCTTATACCTGCCTCCACAGAGCCTGCAATAAATTCAAGTATCTCATTTATCTCTTCCCCTTTCATACTGGCTGTCCCGCCTGTCCTCATCACAGTCCCCGCCATTCCAGCCAGTCCGATTTTATCCTCAGGCTCATATACTGAACCGGTTCGGATTACTGCTGTCATATCAATCGTTGGAAGTTCATGGTCTTCAATCATGTGGAGGATAATCCCGTTATTTAATAAAACCACTTCTGAACTTGGCGGATTAAACTCCAGTGGTTTAAACTTGAGATTTGAAGGATGCTCCGCCCATGAAGTATTAGTGAAAAGTGAATAGTTAATAGTGAATAGTAAAAAAATAATAAAATAAATACCTCTTTTATTTCTGACTTCTGACTTCTGACTTCTGACTTCTGACATATTTTACTTCCCCTCCTTCTTTACAAGAACTGCCACTGTTCTGTTATTCTTTATGAGATACTTTTTTGCGGTGTTCATAACATCCTCTGGGGTTATCTTCCTAATATTGTCTATATGTGTCATCATATACTTCCAGTCTCCGGCTACTGTCTGATAATATGCGAGTGTGTCTGACATTCCCCTGTTAGAGCCAAGTTGACGAATATGGTGTGCCTCCAGATGATTTATAACCTTTTCCAATTCCTTCGCTGAAACAGGCTCATTCTTTAGTCTTTCAATTTCCTCAAAAAAGGCATCTTCCAATTCTTTAACTGTGTGTGGTGCACGGGGGACTCCATTAAAGATGAATAGATTGGAGTATCTTGAGCCCGGCATGGAAAATGTGGAGACAGATATGGCTATCCTCTTTTCCTCTACCATCTTTTTATAAAGCCTTGATGTCCTGCCGCTTCCGAGGATGAAGTCTATTACATCAAACACATAATCATCGTAATGGGGCAGAGTAGGTTTGTGATAGCCAATTATTATGCTTGGATTTGCATCAAATTCAACCTCTATCCTCCTCTCCCCAATCTGCTCAGGTTCTTCAGTCCATACCCTTTCAGGTATATTCTGAGGCGGTATCTCCCCGAAATATTTATCCATCATTTCTATAATCTTTTTTGCATCAATATCACCGACAACGGTAACAACACAATTATTAGGTGCATAATATGTCTTTAAGAAATTTTCAACCTCTTTCTTGGGAAGAAATTTTATATCAGACATCCATCCTATGGTGGGCATTCCGTAAGGGTGGGCATTATAAGCGGCAGAAAGGAAGTTTTCAAAGAGGCTTCCCTCAGGGTCATTGTCATAACTCATCCTCCTCTCCTCCATTACCACATCCCTCTCTGAGTAAAACTCCCTCAACACTGGATTTTTCATCCTGTCGGACTCAATTGCAGTCCACAACTCAAGCTTGTTTGAAGGGAGGCTTATTATATAGGATGTCATATCCCTGCTCGTCCCTGCATTGTAACCAACACCTCCATGCTTTGAATAGATTGAGGCAAATTCATCTTTTATTATTAGCTTCTTATTCTCATCCTGTAGTTTTTTCAGTTCTGCCTTTAGTATTTCTATCTTCTTTGTATCAGCCTTTTCACCCTTCCTCTCCTCGGCATCAAGCTGGACGGCAATCTTATCCATTTTATCCAATAGAGGTTTTTCCTTCTTATAATCCTTTGTGCCGAGCATCTTTGTCCCTTTAAAGAGCATATGCTCAAGAAGATGGGCAATACCTGTCATCCCGGTTCTCTCATCAACAGACCCTACCTTAAACATAACAGTAGTGGCGATTGTTGGTGACTGATGCCTCTCAAGTAAAAGCAGCTTCATGCCATTTTTAAGTGTATGCTCAACAACCCTTTTATCAAGAGTTTCAGAGAAAGCTGGAATATATAAATACAGAATGAAGAAACATGCCCCCGCAAGTATTAAGCGGGGAACAGAAGACAGAAGACAGAATATTTTTTGTCCTTTCATTAAACTCCTCCTTTTTATTCATTATAATAATGTCACATAAAGATTTTAAGATATAAATTATCGCTAATCAAGTTTTCTGTGTTTATTAATGATAAATTTTGTAAAAGATATTATATTAAAGCAAATATGAAAAAAGAGTTATGATTAAGAGACGGGATTTTATAAAAATATCAGGGAGTGTTTTTCTGTCAACTGTATTTGCAGGGAGGATAACTATGGCTAATAGAAACATAAAATCAAAAATCTCTCTTATTAAGACTTCAGACAGAGCCACAGGCATTAAGAGGGCTGTAGAGCTTCTAAATATAAATCCTGTAAAGGGGAAGGATGTGCTTCTTAAACCAAACTTTAATACTGCAGATCCCTTCCCTGCATCTACCCACAATGACACACTTACAAATTTAATATTACATTTGAAGGAGATGGGTGCAAAAAATATCACTATTGGAGAGAGAAGTGGTCCGCCGCATACATCTGATGTTCTAAAAGAAAAAGGCATATATGAACTGTGTAAGAGACTTGATGTTGGACTTNNGCTAAGCCCATCATTGATTCAGAATGTATTGTTACTACATGCTGTCTTAAGACACACGGTTATGGCGGTGTATTCACAATGTCTCTTAAACTTTCTGTTGGAATTACAAACAAAAAAAATATGCATGAGCTTCATACATCATTTCTTAGCATGAGAAAGATGATTGCAGAGATAAATCAGGCTTATATCCCATCACTGATAATAATGGACGGGATTGAGGCGTTTGTTGATGGAGGTCCAATGAGTGGAACAAAGAAAAGGGCTGATGTCATTGTTGCAGGAACAGATAGGGTTGCCATAGACGCTATCGGATTGGCTATACTAAAAGAACTCGGCAGTAATAAGGCTATTATGAAAACAAGAATATTTGAGCAAGAGCAGATACATAGGGCAGTTGAGCTTGGGCTTGGAGTTGCAGGACCTGAAGGTATTGAGATATTGACTGATGATGAGGATGGCAAAAAGTATGCTGAGGAATTGATTAAAAAATTTTAACTTCTTAGTAACAGGATATTTCTTCCATAGAAGAGACCTTTACCTATGACTCAAAAGGCAATCGTCTAACAGGACTAAAGGACAAATATTTCAAGACCTGATACCAAATGCCAAATCGTAGGATTTTAGTTTTCTATCAATGTGGATGTTTATGTAGTCTAAGATTGTTTTGTGCAGTTCTATTTTCATTTTAGATGGCAAACTTATTCTGTCAATATTTAATATATTCATAGTGAGAGCTTTCTTCATGAAATTTATAATACCACTGTTTATCCTTACAACATCTTCCGAACCATTGAGGCATTCCCTACAAACCACACCACCTTTTAAGATGTGAAAGCCAATAGCATAATCCCCTTTATCCCCATTTAATGAGGGGGAATTGCAATGGATGCAGTTATTTAATTTTGGGGCGAAGCCTGAGGCTGATAGAAATCTCAGACTAAAAATATCCAATAACATATCAATCTTTTCTGTTTCTTTTGACCTGTTGATAATTTTAAGTATGTTAAGGAAAAGTTCAAAAATTTTTATATTTACATCAAGTTCTCTAAGCGTTGAATTTACGAGGTCGCATAGGAAGAGGCTTTTTTTGAGTTTGTCAAAATCTTCTTTGATTTTATTAAACGGCTCCAATATATCGCTTGTATTTATTTTATATAAGTTTGCATTTTCTTTGCCAAAATAAATTAGATTTATATATGTAAGAGGCTCTAATGACGCACCAAACCTGCTTTTGATCCTTCTTACCCCTTTTGCCACACCTTGAATTTTACCGTATCTTCGGGTGAAGAATGTAATTATCTTATCAGCCTCGCCGAGGTTGGTACTCTTTAAGACTATAGCATCTGTTGTATTAAGAGGCATAAATTAAAAACTGATATTGGGTCTTAAAATAAACTGAAAGTCGTCTCTCTTTCCCTTTTCTTTTAACGACCCTGAATATTTCTGGTCACTCTCCCACACAAATCCCACGGCTATTGAAAAAGCAGTTCCTATCCTTTTCCATGGCCATTTTTTATCTACAAAAAAGTAGTGTCTCATTACATCATAGTTTTTTGTGCTTACATCCGCAGTGTATTCAAAACCGCTGTTTCTTAAGATTGCAGCAGGAGATGCCTCATAGTCAATCCTGCTTCTCCTTATGGAAAAATATAATATATTTCTGATTTCTGTATTTTCATGCAGTTTTCCCCCGATTCTAAAACTCCAGTTAAGCCTGCTGGTAGGTGTTTTTCTGTCGCCTTTGATTTTCCACTCTATCTCATACCAGTTATCGTTGATTAACACATTGTCCTTGATATGATAGTTTCCCATGCTGAACAGATACCCCATGTATCCTTTGTTTCCATACAACCTGTCTTCGCCAGGTGTTACGAAATTAAGTACATTTCCAAAAAAGACTGAGAGTGCATGCGGTTCTTCAAAACCGGCAGTCATTGCTTTAATCAGATTAAAATTTGGTGAGATTTCCCCGCGATTATATGTGTCCAGATTGCGGTCTTTCAGATATACACCAAGACTCGGGAGGGGGTTAACGCTTGCCTCAAGCAGCAAAAACTGTGGGATATGGGAGCTGTAAAGAAGGTCTTTATAGATTTCAACCTCTTCCTTTTCGCCGACATCTGGAATCGGTTTATCCGTAAGGGATATGAAAAGGTCAATACTTGAATAATATGGGTCAATTTCATATTCAAGACTTACCCTTTTCTTGTCTGCCGTACCATTTTCCTCTTCGGCAAAGGTATTGGGAGTGGTTATAAATAAAAAGAGAAGGGTAGCAATTACTTTCAGAATTGTCTTATTTGTCTTCATTCTGAAATGACATATTTAGAAGCGGTATGTCTCTCCCTGCGCTAACAGGGTAACATTGGGCATATTTAGAGAGGCGATGTCTTTTTTAATTTCTTCAATAAAGGCAGGCTTGAGGTGATAGATATAAATCGGAAGATTCGGAATGGCAATTTTTTTTATCTCCTCTTTGAGCATTTCAGCAGTCAAATGTCTGCTTATCTCAGCCAACCCTCTCATGCTATTTGGATAGGATACCTCTGTTATTATAAACTTTAAATTTTTCTCTTGATTGATTTTCTCCCATATCTTATTTGTAGGACCTGTATCGGCTGTATATGCTATTGTCCCTGACTCATCACCTATAATATACCCTACAGTGGGTATAGAATGGCTCACTTTTACTGCCCTGACTCTTAAGCCATTTATTGTAAATTCTGCATCTTCTTCAATCATTTTAAATCTGAGGACAGGGCTTATGGTATGCGGAATCTGTGTGAAATCAGGCCAGATGCGGTCATTTAGGATATGGTCCTTTACAGGTTCAATTACCTCTTTGACACTTGCAATATCAATAGGGGCATTTTTACGTCCGTTAATGTTATCTGCCAGAAATGGAATGCCGAATACATGGTCAAGATGAGAGTGGCTTAACAATACTGCTTCTATGTCTGTCTGTTCCTTGATTGTAAGGGATGATGTTACTGAGCCTGCATCCACAAGAACCTTATTGTTAATCAGAAAACTGGTTAGGCGATAGCCTGGTGCACTTCCTCCATAACATCCAAGTATTCTTAGTTCCATAAGTAAGTTAAAGAGTTAGAGAGTTGAGGAGTTAGAGAGTTGAGGAGTTAAAAACTCCTGAACTCCAAAACTTATTTTTCCTTCATTACATATACCCCGTCCCAGTTTTCAGGCGGCGGGGATGCCTTGAATTCATTACACCTGTTGACATATGTTTTAGAAGGTCCGTCATTGGAATCAGTCGTCAATGCCATTTTAAATTGAGATATTGCATCATCCCATTTTCTATCTTTATAATATGAAAGCCCCTTATTATAAGATTCAATTACACTCGTATTTGCACGGTCAAGCTTTCCCTTTCTTGCAATAAGCTCATATACCTTTACAGGTTCCCTCTTTCCCATGACCCTGATTGAATCAAGCTCTCTCGCCTCTATATAATCTTTTGCCGCGAGATAGGTGGGCTCCCCAATCATAATATATGTCCCATAAGGTTTATTTGCGCCCTCTAATCTTGATGCAAGATTCACTGCGTCACCCATGATTGTATAATTCATCTTACGTGTGGTCCCCATGTTTCCAACTACCATTGGGCCTGTGTTTAAACCTATTCTTGTATAAACCTCAGGATGCCCCTCCTTCTTCCATTTTTCCCTCAATTCTACAGATTTTTTTTGTATGTCAAGGGATGCGTAACACGCCATCTTTGCATGATCTCTATAGCTTACAGGCGCGCCAAAGAAGGCTACAATTGCATCACCGACAAACTTATCAACAGTTCCCCCGTTTTCTAAAACTATATCTGTCATCTCTGTAAGATATATATTTAAGAGATGAACCAGTTCCTTCGGAGTAAGCCTTTCTGAAAATGTTGAGAAACCCTTTATATCCGAGAAGAATGCCGTGAGGACTTTTTCTTCCCCGCCTAATTCCAGCATCTTCGGATTGTCAATTAACTGATTTATTACAGCAGGAGCCAGATACTGGCTGAAGGCGCCTTTTATAAATCTTTTTTCCTTTTCTTCGGTTGCATATCTGTAAACTGTAATCCCAACATACACCGAGGATGTTTCTAATAATGGATATACTATATTAATCCATAAACCTGTGTCAATAAAGAAATAGTAGGTTAATCCGAGGTGTGCCACTGCTATGATAAGTATCACCACGCCTGCGTAAAGTGCCTTTAACCTTGGCAATAAAATACTTAAGATAATTCCAATCAAGACTATGGCTGTTAGGTCATATACAGCCATCCATTCAGGTCTTATTATAAAGTTTTGATGTAGTATATTGTCTATTATTGTTGCATGTATCTCAACACCCGGATAATTCTTCTGGAAAGGGGTAATCCTTAAATCGTATATCCCGAGGGCAGTAGGACCAACAAGAATAATTTTGTCTTTCAATAAATCTTCAGGGACACGGTCATGTATTATATCCGTTATAGAGTAATGGGGGAACATCTTCTGGGGACCATAATAATTTATAAGCAGTGACCCATACTCATCTGTCGGGATGGCTATATCACCAAGCTGAACCTCATCAACACCATAATCCTGAATAACAAATGATATATCTGTCTCAAGGTATTGTTTAATCATCTGGATGGAAAGGGGCGGAAAGAGTGTATCCTCATAACGAACTATCAGGGGAACCTTTCTTATTGCACCATCATCATCAGTTATAAATGAAAAGTATCCTGCGCCCTTTGCCGACTCTGAAAGCGGTTTTATGCTTGCCTCTGCTGCATAGGCACCCTGCAATGGAATTGATTGTGCCTCTGCACTCGCAAACCGGACAGCATTGTATTGGGAGTCTCTGATATTATCAAGAGAAGCATCCATGGACTCCTTGCTTACATGCTCAAGCCCCTCTTTTGAAAAATGGAAGAAATATCCAAGTATAGTATTCCCGGATTTTTTAAGTGTATCTGCAAAAAGAAGGTCATTGTTTGATTCGCCTTCAGCCTTTTCAATAAGCCTAATCAGTTCAGGTTTTACAGATTTGTCTTCAATAAGCCGTTTTTTTACCTCACTTATCTTTTTGAGCCCCGGATTGATGTCAGGCTCTGAAAATACAGCATCAAACCCGATTACCCTTACACCTTTTTGAGTCAGTTTATTAACCAGTTCAGCCTGTATATTCCTGGGCCAGGGCCACTTGCCGAGTTCATCAAGACTCTTTTCATCAATTACAGCAATTGCAACCTCATTGCCGGGCTTAGTCTCCCCCCTGTAAATAAATCTGAGGTCAAAACTCTTTAATTCCATGAATTTTATAAATGAGGGGTCTGCGATATAAATAAGAATTACAAGGGTGGTTATAAATAAGACGATTTTAAATGGGGTAAGTTTGAGAAGTTTTTTTATCATAAAGAACAAAAACTTGAACACGAATGACACAAATGGACGAATTACACGAATTTAATAAAAAATAAATTAGTTTTTATTTGTGACATTCGCATATTCGTGAGATTCGTGTTCTCAAGATTTTATATTTTCTGCCTATTTGTGGGAGATATTGCCTCTTTCAATCCTTTTATAAAATTTCCCACCTCTTTAAGAAGCCTTTTTTTATCATTGCCAAACTCCTCTATAATCTTCACAATTGCACTGCCTACTATTATTCCGTCCGAATATTTTGCAATATTCCCTGCCTGTTCCCCTGTTGAAACACCAAAACCTACTGCCACAGGGAGGTCTGTGAACCTCTTTATTTTTTTTACCATCCTTCCAATGTCGCCTGACATGGACTTCCTCGCACCTGTTATACCTGTAACTGAAATATAATAAATAAATCCACGGCTCCTCTCACAGATAAGTTTCATTCTCTTCTCATTGCTGGTAGGTGCCAATAAAAATATTGTATCAATCCCTTTCTTTTCAGATAACTCACATAGATAATCCGACTCCTCAGGGGGCAGGTCAGGGATAATAACACCGTCAATACCAGATATGACAGCATCATTAACAAACCTGTCCTCGCTATATTTTAAGACAGGATTATAGCTGGACATGAGAACAATGGGAACGCAGATTCTCCCGCGAAGCTCCTTTACCATTTTTATTATTTTCTTTAGTGAGGTCTTGCCCTTTAAAGCCCTCAGGTAGGATTTCTGTATTGTGGGACCATCAGCCAAAGGGTCGGAAAATGGGACACCAAGCTCAATAATATCTGCCCCTCTCCTCTCCATTTCAAGGACGAGTGACTTGGTTGTATCAATATCAGGGTCGCCGGCAGAGATGAAGGCAATCAGTGCCTTTTCTTTTTTTCCTTTCAGTTCATCAAACTTTTCTTCAATTCTGCCCATAATAACAAAAACCTAATCAGCCACAGATGAACACAGATTTACACAGAAAAACATAGAATAACAAAAACCTGATTAAACCACTGAGACACTGAGGCACAGAAATAAATAAACAAATGACAAGCACCCAATTCCAAATAATTACCAAATATTAAATAACCAAAATTCTAAATAGTTTGTAATTTAGAAATTGAAATTTATTTGTTATTTGAAATTTGGTATTTAGAATTTTTAACATCTCCGTGTCTCCGTGCCTCTGTGGTAAATTTTTATAATTTCCTTTTTAAAGAGAATAAACATCAACACATTCCTTTGCCCCTGTGACAATACTCTCTTTCCCGATATGTTTAAACTTAGGATTCAGGGATTCGCAGAATCCGTCTATCCATTTTCTGTTGAGACTGCACATCAACTCAGTAGGCACACCTGCATTATTCCAGTAGCCCTGATGCAGACAGTCAGTATGCTTATACATAAGCGAGCCGTTATTCATTTCTGTTTCAACTACATGGTCGCAGGGCATCCCATCAAGAAAATAGTTATTGATTGTCTCATGAAATTCCTCAACACCATCCTGAGGGTCATATTTATCCTTTGCCTCAACACCCTTTCCTCTGCCATGCCAGTAAGCCGCATCCTCAAGAAGGCTTCTATCCTTATATTTGCCCATAAAAGACTTTACCATCTGGGCTTCATCTGTCTCCACCTCTTTAATCCTGTTTGCAAGCCATCCGTGAATAGGAGAATCTCCTATAAGCTGGTCAAGAGGCGTTTCAATATCCTTCGTCTCCATCTCCTGCTTTGTCTTCCCGCAGACAGACTCTATCTCCTTGCCATACTTTTCATAAAAGGCAGAAAATATTGCCGTCTCTCTCATCATGACATTCTTAATCTTCTCATACATCCAGTAGTGAATAGGTCCTAAAAACGCACTCATTCTTAAATCCTCCTTGTCTTCAAAAAGGCTTGCAGCTCTGATTTTGTGAAATTGAAGTCTACCATTATTTCAAATTAAATTCTATAGATTATTTATGATTATTTATGAGGGTGGGATCAGGTATCCATACTGGTTTCCAGCCCATTTCTTTTAGCTTATCATATACACTATCTTCATATTTAGGGGGTATATCATATTTTGTCCTGATAAAAAGATGAATATCATCTGGCAGACTATTGCCTGAAAACAGTTTATCTAATTCTATATAATTTTTCAGCTTTGTCTGTCTCCCCTTTGATGTATCATTCGGTCTCATACAAAGTTTTGCTGTGAGCGTAAGAGCCTCTGATGGGCTATCGGCAGTTGTCATAAGATGTGCGGGGGTTGGGCCTGCAAATACCTCCCTTTTATTTCGCATATCTGTAACCTCCCAGCCACAGCTATTATTACCTTCAAGCATCCTCCCATATCTCTCACCCTTGCTTCCGAATATTACAGGTATCCCAAGCCTGTTTGCACCTGTTGCAGTTGCGTAAGCCTTCTGGCTCATTGGCCCCCAAATAATTATTACTACACCCACTCTATTTAATATGTAATCAGCAATCTCTTTATAGTTGCCATCAATTGGTCTGTGGAGCATGACACTTGCTATTTTAATTGCAGCACCCAATAAGTGTGATGCTGATACACAGGAGCCGAGATTTGCAAACCCGCCTGCATCAAATCTTCCATTTGTCTCTTCATACAGTGATTTACCGTCTGTGTCAACCTCAGCAAGGTCAATAGCTGTGCATCCACCTGATGTAACAATGTAATCCCTGTCAATGAGTGCCCTTGCCATCTCTAATAATCCATCCCCCCTCTCCCCTTGTGGGAGAGGGTCGGGGTGAGGGAAATAATTTGGACAACCCAAAAAACCTATAATCCCTGGTATTTCACCCATTACAATCGGGGGTGCAACATTTTTAATCTCTATATCAGATATCGCCCCCCTTCCGACTCTTATCTTGTAATTTTTATTTACCTCTGTCTTCTGTCTTCTGTCTTCTGTCTTCTGCTTTCTATTTAATATTGTTTCCACTGCTACCTGTGCAATCTTTTTTTTATCAAATATCAGTACACCTGCCTCCCTCTGCGATAAAAGGTCATCCACTATTTTCTCAGTTTCATCTCCAGTCCTATCAGGCAATCCCAGACAAGATTCAGGATTTGTCGCTATAACAGGTATCCCCATCTTTGATGCGTGATGAAGAATATCTGTCCTTACACACTGGGAGTCAAGAACAATTACATTGGCAATACCACTTTTGATAAACTTTAACTGGTCTCTCTGATTACCTGCTATCTTCACACCTCCTTTTGGGGTGCGGGACATATCAGTTGCCATACAGCAAAGCCCGTATAAATCAATTTTTCCAGAAAGATTATTTTCATCAAGATACTGCATAATCTCTATACCTGTAATAGAGTTATGACCGATGCAGAGAATGGCAGGATTTCTGAACTCCGAACTCTGAACTCCGAACTCTGAATTCTGAAGTGGTGTATCTGGACTATTAGATGGAAATTTGAATGTGGCAATTTGTGCCATATCAATAACTTCAAGTGATAGGTTATCAAGCATACCTGCATGGAGTGTCTTACTCTCAAAGTCCATCCAGTCCCCCTCCTGCCCCATATTGAGGACAGATAGGAGTGCGGTTATCTCTCTATTAATATAGGAAGTAACTTTCTTCATATCGGATAGGACTTTGGGTTTAATACCGCAGATAAGACGGATTAGTGGAGTCTGGACAGGTTCACCATTAAGTTCAAGTGGATAATCTTTGCCGAATCTTTCTATGAGTTCAGAAGTAATTGTCTCTGCCAATGAGGCATGACCTGCGGCACCAGTTACAGCAGTAAAAAGTGACATCCTTGAAAGATGTGCCTTAAGCCCTATCCCGCATACACCTTTTCTTTTCTCATCTATCTTGCATGGACCATAAGTGCAGAGACTACATTCATCTTCTGTTTTTAAATATTGAGGTGAGTATCTTTTGAGGAGTAAAAAATCCCAATCCCTTAAGGTGGTTATATTGGGCATGGAGTCACCTTTAGCTACATTTGTTTTGGTTATTGAGATTTGAATAATCGGTTATTATTTGGAGATTGGAATTTGGTTATTGAACATTTCAAAATTATGTAAATCTAACTTCCTTTTCCCCTTCCTCTATTACCCCTATCTCCCATGACTTGAAGCCGTTTTTATTTAAATGAGTAATG
>DNJG01000028.1 GCA_003489165.1 Nitrospinota bacterium
TACAAAAAACTGGCTTTCAAGGAGTCTTCAGATTCTTGGACGAAAGAGGGAGAGTGTGGAATCGGGTTATAGCGAGGTATATGCCCAGTCACCAGAGGTTGTATTTGTAAATCAGAAAGAGAGGATTGGAAATTTACCCTTCTTTTTCAGCATGGATTCATCCTTTACGAGTTTCAGGAATGAGAAGGGTGTAAATAAGATAGAATTGGAGAGGGCTGACATTTATCCAAGGATTACTTATACACTTGATAGATACCCATGGATTACACTTACACCTGCTCTGGGTTTGAGGGAGACCTATTACAGCCGTGGCTTAAACAAGAGGGATGGTTTTACGAGAGATATCTATGATATTGAATTGAAGATGGAGGGACCAAAGCTCTTCAGGATATTTAATACAAAATCTCCTCTGAAACATATTATTGAGCCGAGGGTAATTTACAATTACCTGCCTGATATGGATATGAAAGACAGGGGAGAGATAATACAGATAGATGCTGTTGATTCTGTAACATCTAAAAGTATCATTTCCTATTTTTTGACAAACAGGGTTTTAATGAAAACCGAAAGCACCAATGAGATTGTCAGATTTGAGATAAGCCAGCAGTATGATATAACCGAGGCGAATAGAAATGACAACCTGCAGGTAGTCCCTCGCCGCCCATTTTCAGATTTAAGATTTGACCTTGATACCCACATCATAAAGCCTCTCATATTTAATTTTGATGCAGGATACAATGTCTATGAAAGTCAGATTAATACAGCTAACATGGATATCGGAGTTAATTATAAAGAT
Organism: Nitrospinota bacterium; assembly: GCA_003489165.1. Classification (GTDB taxonomy): domain Bacteria; phylum Nitrospinota; class Nitrospinia; order UBA9942; family UBA9942; genus UBA9942. The sequence goes on from DNJG01000028.1 coordinate 797, forward strand.
ATATTGTATCTGACTACTGAGAGGAGATATACAAGGAAACCTGAATCAACTTTTCTAACAGGTATTACGGGTGTTAATCTGACAAAAAAACTAAATCTCCAATACAGTGCAAGATATGATGAATTAAATAAAAAATTTATTGAAAACGACTATAGTGCCACCTATTCATCAGGATGCTGGGAGGTATCCTTTGATGTGGTTGACAGAAAATATTTTGTAAATAGCGAGGAGAGGAATGAGATGAAATTCTTCTTTTTAATAACCTTGAAGGATGTAGTATCTATTGGAAAAATAGGAAATCTTGGGTTGATTCAGAGGAAGATATAATGTGCTAATATGCTATTTTGTAAAATAATAACCCCATGTACTCATGCACAGCTCTGCCTGTATCGCCTAATGATGAGACAGACGGGAGATAATCTTCCCATCCATATTTCATGTCTTTCCATGTTTTAAAGTCAGCCGGCAATAGTGTAACCTCTATATCTACCTTTTTGAAGCTAATAATAGATCGCTTCATATGATATGCCGATGTTACAAGTATAGGTTTTTTGAATTCCATTTTTTTGCAGATTTCTCCTGCATATCTTGCATTTTCAATTGTATCCCTGCTTTTATCCTCAAGTATAATTTTATTTGAAGGAACTCCAAGGTCAACAAGAAAACGCTTTATAATGGGTGCGTCGGATGGTTTATTTTTATAGACCTGTCCGCTTGATACTATAACAGGAATGTTAAGCCTATTCTGAAGCCTCACGGCAGTTACAATCCTGGCAAGTGCATCACCTGTGGGAGAACCAACGCCGGATAAATCAGAGGACCCTGTATTTGAACCACCTCCTAAAAGTATTATAACATCTCCCTGTGGGTTTTTTGGTATCTCAATGTTAGACTCAAGTCCTGTAATAATGGCATTAGCTACAGGCGATATAGAAAGCGTCCAGATGAAAATACCTGCCAAGCAATTTACAACACCTCCATTCCATTGTCTCTTGAATAAAAGACGTATGCCTGAATATATTAAAAAGACAATAAAGATTCCAGGTGGTAGAAGAAAGGGTGTTAATATCTTTTTCAGAATAAACATATTTGATAGTATCGTAAAAGTTTTCTATGGTTATGGTACTAATTATAATAATATTTATCACGATATGTCAAAGTATCTTCTCTTACTTGACGGCAGGTTTGAAAGATATTAGAATTGGTAACATATAAATTTTTATCAGCATTTTATGACAGGACACGAAATCAGAAAAAAGTTTCTTGATTATTTTAAAGAGAGAGGGCATACGATTGTAAAAAGCTCCTCCCTTATACCTTCCGCCGACCCCACACTACTCTTTACAAATGCAGGGATGGTTCAGTTTAAGGATGTTTTTCTTGGCGGAGAGAAGAGGGATTACAAGAGGGCTGTATCATCACAGAAGTGTGTCCGGGCAGGGGGGAAGCATAATGACCTTGAGGTAGTTGGCAGGACAGCAAGGCACCACACATTCTTTGAGATGCTTGGCAATTTCTCCTTTGGTGATTATTTCAAAGAAAGGGCAATTGAGTATGGATGGGAGTTCATGACAGAGGTTGTAAAACTGCCAAAAGAAAAACTCTGGATAACTGTTTATAAAGATGATGACGAGGCATTTAAAATCTGGAATGAAAAAATCGGAATACCCGCCAATAAAATTGTAAGGCTCGGTGAGAAGGACAATTTCTGGAGTATGGGGGATACAGGTCCATGCGGTCCCTGCTCGGAGATTCATATAGACCAGGGGGAAGGGATAGGGTGCGGCAGGCCTGAATGTAATGTTGAATGTGACTGTGACAGGTTTATGGAAGTATGGAATCTCGTATTCATGCAGTATAACAGGGATGCAAATGGCAAGCTCACTCCGTTGCCAAATCCAAGCATAGATACTGGAATGGGGCTGGAGAGGCTCTCTGCTGTTGCACAGAAGGTTAAGAGCAATTATGATTCCGACCTTTTGAGGCCAATAATTACCTACACAGAAGGACTTTTTGAAAAAGAATATGGCAAAGATAGTAACATGGATATCTCATTCAGGGTTATTGCAGACCACAGCAGGTCAATGACATTCCTTATAGGCGACGGTGTCATGCCTTCAAATGAGGGGAGGGGCTATGTATTGAGGAGAATAATACGCAGAGCCTCAAGACATGGCAGGATGTTGGGAAAAAGCGAGCCGTTTTTATTCAAAACCTCCGATGTTGTAATAGATTTAATGAAGGATACCTACCCTGAACTACTTGATAGAAGGGAGTATATTTCAAAGGTGATTTCTACAGAGGAGGAGAGGTTCAGCAATACACTTGATTTTGGCATGAAGATGCTGAATGACATGGTTGAAAGCCTGAAGGCAAAGAGAGAAAGGCTGATAGCAGGCGAAGATGCATTCAAACTGTATGATACTTATGGATTTCCCCTTGACCTTACAGAGGATATAGCAAAAGACAGCGGGCTTGCAGTTGACTCGGCTGGATTTAACAGGGCGATGGAGGTGCAGAAGGAGAGGGCAAGGGCATCATGGAAAGGCTCAGGAGAAGAGGGGATTAAGTCTATATACAGAGATATAGCTCATAAAATAAAAGGGACTCAATCCCTTTCAAAACCACAAAGGGACATGTTTATAGGATATGATACTTTGGAATCAGAGGGAACAGTCCTCTTGCTGATAAAAGGTAATGATATGGTTAAATCGGCATCAGAAGGCGAGCAGGTTGAGATAGTATTTGATAAAACTCCGTTCTATGGCGAGTCGGGCGGGCAGGTAGGCGATACAGGAAAGATTTGGAATGATGATGTCCATATAGATGTGACAGACACAAAAAAACCTCTGCAAAATTTAATTATTCATAATTGTATTGTTAAAAAAGGAAACATAAAGGTTGGCGATGTGATAACAATTTCAGTATCCAATGAGAAGCGAAGGGCAACAGCATTAAATCACTCTGCCACCCACTTGCTTCACACTGCCTTGAGGGATGTCCTCGGAGACCATGTAAAACAGGCAGGCTCGCTTGTTGCCCCTGATAGGCTCCGCTTTGACTATACACATTTCTCCGCACCAAATATAAAAGAACTGCACAGGGTTGAAGAAATAGTAAACCAAAAAATAAGGGAGAATTATCCTGTGGAAACCTCGGTCACTGGATTGGAAGAGGCTATTAAAAAGGGGGCAACCGCACTTTTTGGAGAGAAATACGGAGAAGAGGTAAGGATTGTAAAGATGGGGGATTACAGTATGGAGTTATGCGGCGGGACTCATGTGAGGGCAACCGGCGATATAGGATTATTCAAGATAGTTCATGAGGGCAGTGTGGCATCAGGCATTAGAAGGATAGAGGCACTCACAGGCGAAGGTGCATATAAATATGTAAGGCAGGAAGAAGATAGCCTTCTTGAAATAAGGGAGGTGCTCAAATCTCCCCCACAGGAAGAA
>DNJG01000086.1 GCA_003489165.1 Nitrospinota bacterium
CAAGCAATCCTGCATTATCTTTTTAGAACAAAAGAAAAAGATTAAGGAGAATGGGGAAAATTAATGAGGGAAAGGGAGAAAAGAAATATTTTTCAAAATAATCTTTTTCCCTTCCCCATTTCTCTCTGTTTGTTCTCCCTTCTCCTTATGATTTTTATAATTTCCTTAATATCAAGTTCCTTTAGCATGTTATCTGCCGTTATGGGCAGTTTTCTAAAAGTCATATTTCAAGACCCTCTTTTCGTTACTTTGTCATTCCGTGCTTGACACGGAATCCAGCATTGTTTGCTTCACTCCGATTAATCCAAGCAAATCAATCACCAAATCTATCTCTTTTGTAAAATCTGCAATTTCTTGCACCCATCCTCATCCCCCATATCACATGCCTTTTGTAAATCAGAGATAGCCCTGCCCATATTTTTTTTATTATAATAAGCAATCCCACGATTGGAGTAGGCTGCGGCAAGATTCGGGTCTAAGGCAATTGCCTTATTATAATCCTCAATCGCCCTGTCATATTGTCCTTTGTTAGCATAAGCAAACCCACGATTGTTGTAGGCTTTGGCATAATTCGGGTCTAATGCAATTGCCTTGTTATAATCCTCAATCGCCCTGTCATATTGTCCTTTGTTATTATAAACAATCCCACGATTGTTGTAGGCCTCGGCATAATTCGGATTTATTGCAATTGCCTTGTTCAAATCCTCAATTCCCCTGTCATATTGTCTTTTATTATAATAAGCAACCCCACGAGTGTTGTAGACAAAGGCATAATTCAGGTTTAATGCAATTGCCTTATTATAATCCTCAATCGCCCTGTCGTATTGTTTATTGTCATCATAGGCAAACCCACGTTTGAGGTAGGCAAAGGCATAATTCGGGTCTAATGCAATTGCCTTACTATAATCCTCAATCGCCCTGTCATATTGTCTTTTATTATAATAAGCAACCCCACGATTACTGTAGGCTTGGGCATAATTCGGGTCTAATGCAATTGCCTTATTATAATCCTCAATCTCCCTGTCATACTCTCCATTTATGCCGTATTCATATCCCTTCTCAAACCACTCAATAGCCTGAAGTAATCTCTCCTCATCCGTGATTTTTGCCTCTACCTGTTTCTTTTCCTTTTCACCTTTTGCCCCTGCCAACTGTTTCTTTAATTCCTCAATCTCTCTCTGGCTCTTATCATAAGCCTCCTGTATCTTCTTGTAATCCTCTATAACTGATTTCTCTTTGACCCTCTTTGCCATTTCTTCAATCTTATCAGGATTGACCCTTGCCTTGATTTGGACCCAAAAGTGAAAGCCATCACCAACAACAGTCCTCTTTTTATCAAGGATTTCTACTTCCATAATCCCTGATGCAAGAACCTGTATCTCATCCTTTGTTAATTGCAGATTCTCAACCTTTGTCCAGCTTTCTACATAAGTCCCTGCCTGCTCAAGGGCAGTCCTTTTTGCCTGTAGTAATGCTCTGCTCTCAGCAACAGACGGCGTCTCCCCATCCCCCATATTGTATGTCCCTTCTGAGATAATTTCTTTTGTCTCTGCAAAACCAAGTGATGGGAAAAACAAAAATACAGCAATAATGACTGTAAATATATGTCTTTTAAATATCATGTTTAACACCCCCTGTTTAAGGACAAAAACCTAATTTTAGCCACTGAGACACTGAGGGGAAAATAAATATTTAAAGAAGTTTTAATATCTCTGTGTCTCTGTGCCTCTGTGGCAAATTTTTTATAAGTTTCTTGCCAACACGAATGATACGAATGGACGAATTGCATAAGTTTACTCCCTGAAATCCGAAGGTGTCAAACGAATTTTTAGGGCGAATTGGGGGATTAAGCAACACTGTAGTATAATCATAAAAAGTGGATGCATTAAAAAATCTCTATACATATACAAGGAAATACAAATATGAATTAATAGCAGGCATAATCGCCCTTATTTTAACCGATGCACTCGGACTCCTGCCTCCATGGCTAATCAAACTCGCCATTGACTACATTAAAAAGGCTGACAGTCAAACCCATTCAATCAATCCCCTCATAAAATATTCTGTCTTAATTGTAAGTGCAGTCGGACTTCAGGCAGTATTCCGCTACTACTGGAGGAAGCACCTCTTCGGCATTTCAAGGAAGGTGGAATATGATTTGAGAAACGATTATTTTAAGCACTTGCAGAGGCTGCATTGGGGATTTTTTCAGCATACAAAGACAGGGGATATTATGTCCAGAGCCACCAACGACCTTCAGGCTGTAAGGGAGTTTCTCGGCATCGGAAGTGTAATTATTGTTGATACCGCAGTAATAATGACCACCTGCCTCATACTCATGATATTTATAAGCCCTAAACTCACCGGCATCTCCCTTCTGCCTATGGCACTGGTTTCTATTATTGTCTTGAAATTCAGCAGAGAGATAAGACAGAGGTTTGAATCTGTCCAGAAACAATTATCGGAGATAAGCTCAATGGTTCACGAGAATATTGCAGGGATAAGGGTCATACAGGCTTATGTGCAGGAGGAGAACGAATTAAACAGGTTTAAGAAACTTAACGAGCAACTTATAAATAAAAATTTAGAACTCACAAAAATTTCAGGTGCATTTTTCCCATTGATGGTTTTTACGACAGGACTTGCAACTGCCCTTGTCCTCTGGATTGGAGGCAGAGAGGTTATAAGAGGTCAACTGACCCTCGGCAGTTATGTCGCATTTAACGGGTATCTGGCAATGCTCACATGGCCAATGGCCGCAATAGGATTTATGATAAACCTCTCACAGAGGGGGATTGCCTCAATGAGAAGGATTGAGGAGATTATGAATGTAAAGCAGGAGATTTATGACAGTCAACAGTCGGCAGTCAGCAGTCAACAGTCAGTTATTAAAGGTAATATAGAAATTAAATCACTCACATTCTCATACACGGGCAAAAATAATGTCCTTTCGGATATTAACCTGAATATTAAGGCTGGAAGTTCACTATCATTGGCAGGCGCTGTCGGCTCGGGAAAAAGCACACTGGTTAAACTGATAATGAGGATATACGATGCCCCTGATAATTCAATCTTTATTAACGGAGTTGATATAAAAAGGATACCACTTAAAATACTAAGAGATAACATCGGTTATGTAGAACAGGAGCCGTTCCTTTTTTCAGATACGATAAGAGAGAACATAGTCTTCGGTGTAAGTGATGTTACTGAAAATGACATTGAAAAGACAGTGATAATGGCAGGGCTTGAAAGGGATATAGAAATATTTCCGCATGGCATCAATACAGTAATTGGTGAAAGGGGTGTAACTCTGTCGGGCGGGCAGAAACAGAGGGTGGCGATTGCAAGGGCAATCATTAAAAAACCAAAGATACTGATACTTGATGATGCCTTTTCAAACTTGGATGCGTCCACGGAGGGAAGGGTATTTACTAATATAATGTCGTCATTAAAAGACATGTCCTCGAATTCTTCTATCGGGGATATTACTGTCATTTTAATTTCTCATAGAATTTCTACAATGAAAGAGGCGGATATGATTGCAGTAATGGAGAATGGGAGAATAGCGGAGACAGGAACCCATGAAGAGCTTATTTTAAAAAGCGGCCTCTATAATCGTATTTACAAAAAACAGGTTTTCTCTGAGATGGAAATCGTGGAGGAGTGAATGCAGGCAAATCTTCATGAAGATGAGATTATAGGCAAGGCTTATGATGCGAGGCTAATGAGGAGGCTTTTAAGTTTTTTTGAGCCATATAAAAAACAACTCACTATATCTATACTCCTGCTGATTGTCATTTCTATTTTGAACCTGTCAGGACCATATCTTACAAAGATAGCCATAGATAACTACATACTCAATGGCGACTGGAGCGGGCTGAATTTTGTAATGGCTGTCTATTTTATGGTTTTACTCCTGACATTCTCTCTCCAATATGCACAGGTTTATATAATGCAGTTAACCGGACAGAGGGCAATGTATGATATAAGAGTAAAGCTGTTTGCCCATATAGAGAAGATGTCCCTCTCGTTTTTCAATAATAATCCCATCGGCAGGCTTGTAACAAGGGTTGTAAATGATATAGAGGTTTTAAATGAGATGTTCACTCAGGGGATTGTTGTTGCAATTGGAGACCTCCTCACGCTCATAGGCATAGCCATCGCCCTGTTAATTTTAAACCTTAAACTTGCACTATTGACATTCATTGTCCTTCCTCCCCTCCTTTATGCGACAAAATTTTACAGGGACAGGGCAAGGGATTCTTACAGAAATATAAGGACTAATCTTGCCAAACTGAATTCATATCTTCAGGAAAATATAGGAGGTATGAGCACTGTGCAGGTATTTAACAGAGAGGATGAAAATTTTAAGAGATTTGACAGGATAAATATAGAGAACAGGGACGAGCAGATGAGGTCTCTTATTTATAATGCCATTTATTTCCCCAGTATAGAATTTTTCTCTGCTATAGCTGTCGGGGTCATTATCTGGCATGGGGGCGGCGAGGCGATAAGGGGCGGGATACAGCTTGGTGTCCTTGTAGCATTTATTCAGTATGTCCAGAGGTTCTTCCAGCCTGTAAGGGACTTTGCAGAAAAATATAATATAATGCAAGCCTCAATGGCATCATCAGAGAGGATATTTAAACTACTGGATACACATGAAGAGATTTCAAATCCCCAAAAACCTGTAATTTTAAGAGATGTAAAAGGAGATATTGAATTTAGAGATGTATGGTTCTCGTATAATCATACATCATCGGAAGATTATATTTTGAAGGGCATATCGTTTCATCTTAAGGCGGGTGAGAGTGCTGCCATAGTCGGTGCGACAGGTGCAGGCAAGACATCTATTATAAATCTCCTCGGAAGGTTCTATGATATTCAAAAGGGGAGTATATTGATTGATAATATTGATATACGAGATATTGATAAAAAATCTTTAAGGAGAAATATAGGGATAGTCCTCCAGGATGTATTCCTATTTGCAGGCGACATTGAAAATAATATAAGACTGGGAGAGGAAGGGATATCAATAGAGAAGGTCTATGAGTCGGCAGAGATTGTAAATGCCCATAGATTTATAGAAAGATTGCCAAAGGGATATAAAGAAGATGTTCAGGAGAGGGGGAGCACACTCTCACTCGGACAGAAACAACTCATCTCATTTGCGAGGGTTCTGGCATTCAATCCAAAGATATTAATATTAGATGAGGCTACATCAAGTGTGGACACAGAAACTGAGATTTTAATCAGGGAGGCACTCCGTAAATTAATTAAAAACCGCACCTCCATTATAATTGCACACAGGCTATCCACAATAAGATATGTGGATAAAATAATCGTCATTCATGACGGCAAGATTGTTGAAATGGGAAATCATGAAGAGCTTCTGAAAAATAATGGGATGTATCATAATCTATATCAATTGCAGTTTGGAACTCGTTAAAAATCCCGCTAAAGCGGGATTTGGGAAAGCAATATCCTGCTTCCCCTTTAAACAAAGTTCTCTATAGCCTTGGCAGGATAGATACAATTGCTGTTTAGAATCAGCGGTTGGACAATAGTTTAACCAAAAAGGAAAGGTTCGGCACTGACGAGGTCTTGCTGAATAAATCTTGCAAAGCCTCTGGTTTTTGTCAAAATAACAATCAGGGTTAAAATCAGGGGCGCTTAATACCGCATTTCCTTTATAATGCTTCACATATTTGGCAGTAAACTCAAAGGGTTGAAGATTGAAAAAGAGTGCGAGTCTTTTAATATCTTCATTATCGAGATAAACCCAGCCATCCGGGTCGCTGCAACAGTTTCCACATTTATGACAATTAAAAGAAGCCTCTTCCATATTACCTACCTTCAATGAGTTGTAGTATAATTCAAAAGAGATAATAAATCAAAGTTCATAAATCTGATGAGGTATTCCCTTGACAGGTAATGACTATTTATCTATAATTCTCGGAAGTTAAAGAAGATAAGTCTAAAAAGTATTGGAGGATATTGATGAGGCAAAATAAAAATAGATTGCTCTCTTTAATGATATTTTTTGCAATAGCTGTTATCGGCTGTGGCACTGACAAAACTACCGATATTTTAAAACAGGATATTGCATATCTAAAAAGCCAGATAGCTGATATTCAAAAAAGCAATACTGATATGGAGGTAAAAATATCCGGTATTGAAAATAAATTACAGCATTTTGAAGATAAATCAAAGGACTTAGAAAATCAGCTTTTCAATCTATCTGCAAAGGTTGAAGAAGGTCCAATAATTGAACTGCCTGTAGAAGAGAAGGCTGCGCCGCCGCCTCAGCCTGAGGTAAAGGAAATTCCACCCCCGCCAAAGGAGGAAATAATTCCAGAATCCCCAAAACCTGAGAAAATAGAAAGTGTGCCAGTGCAGGAGAAAAAGGAAGATGAGCTGAAAAGCCTTGCAGGTCTATCTCCTGAAGAACTCTATAAGAAGGCTTACAACTATTTCATCCGTGGTGAGCATGACAAGGCAATAGCTAATTTCAGGATATTTTTAGATAATCACCCGGAAGATACCCTTGCTGATAACTCTCAATACTGGATAGGTGAATGTTATTATGCCAAGAAAGAATATACTGTTGCATTGTCTGAATTTAAAAAGGTTGTAGAAAAATATCCAAAAGGTAACAAGACTCCTGATACAATGCTTAAAATAGGATATGTGTATAATGAGCTTAGCGATAAAAAGTCTGCCATAAAAGAGCTGGATGACCTTATTAAAAGATTTCCAAAAAACAAGGCTGCCAGATTGGCAAAAGAGAAAATAAAAAATATTGAGATAGGGAAATGAAAAGGGAATACAGAATGCAAAATAGAATAATAGCTGCCTCCTTATTCTGGCTTCTGGCTTCTGGCTTCTGGCTTCTGGCTGATACCACTTCTGCCGAAGAAATCCCTCAAAAGGAAATTGTAAAGACTCCCAAAGTGCATATTGTAAAGGAGAAGGATACCCTCTGGGATATATCAAAGAAATATCTTAACAACCCTTTTAAGTGGGAGGAGGTATGGGATAAAAACAAGTCTATAGCCAATCCGAACCGTATATATCCGGGAGACAATATAGTTATTCCCGGGGCATTTGATGATATAGAGGTTGAACCAACTCCTATTCAAGTTGTTGAAGAAATAGACGAGAATATAATACCACCCCTCCCGCTGGTGGCATTACAGCCTCCTCCGCCTCCACCCCCGCCAAAAATTCCGTTAACTACTGTTACGGCGTTAGCCTCGGCAGGTTATATAATACAGAAAGAAATTGAGAAAGGAATAATATTTGATTCCCCTGAAACAAGAACTATATTTGGAATAGGCGATACGGTCTATATAAATATGGGAGTGAAAGAAGGGGTAAAGCTTGGTGATAAATTTACAATATATAAGCCTTTAAGGGTAGTTACTCATCCAATTACATATAAAAATATGGGTATATTGATTGAAGTATTGGGTGAATTGGAAGTAAAAGATGTTAGAGAAAATAGTTCTACTGCAAACATAATTGAATCGTTTGCTACCATAGAGATTGGAAATAAATTAAAAGATAGAGAAGATATGGCCGTCCCTATGATAGACCCTGCCGCAAAGATAGAGCCTAAAGGCATAAAAGGTTATATCATTGATGCCAAAGACCAGAGGGATACTGTTGCTACAGGAGATATTGTTTATGTTGATGTAGGAACCGAAAGTGGCGCATCTGCGGGTGATAGATTCACCATATTTAAAAGTGAGGGGCAAATAGGGAAAAAGGCTAAAAGGGGAGAAAAGATGGAGGTTCCAAAGGTTGTTATCGGCAGCCTTCGGATAATTAAACCAAAG
>DNJG01000096.1 GCA_003489165.1 Nitrospinota bacterium
CTCTACCGTGCATCCTGTCTGTTACGCGGGCATAAAAGCCCTTACAGAATTCATAATCAAGGTTAGGATTTGCAACAGGGTAGCACAATCTTGCAAGCAACTGTCTGTCGTAAGTAACTATATCGCAGTCGTGGAGGACTATTACATCCGATTTTCCTTCTGCCAGTATATAGCCGTATGATATCCATGCTGAACGTCCCTTCCCATCTCCACCTGCATCTAAGTCATTCTCTTTTAAAAGTGCATACAATTTCTGCAGCCTCTGACCATCATTCCATATAATCTTTACATCATGTGGCAGGACAGATATAATCTCTCTTGCCCTTTTAAATTGGCTCTCATCAGCTCTTCCCAATGTAACAATAATCTCATTTAGATATTTTACATCCTTTAGAATATTCAGGATGGTTTTCATCGCTTCCCCCTCTAAATCTGTAAAAAGGGCTGGAAGGACGAGTGCAATCGGTCTTACCCTTGAAAATTTCTTAAGCTGTGATTCCAATTTATCAATATCAATCTTTCCGAGACGATGAAATGTTGAAATTACACCTAATTGATAAAAATCTCCCATAAACACCCCCATAAAAATAGTAGACAGTAGGCAGTAAGTAGTAGGTAGTAGGACAAACATCTTGTTTTTTCTGCTTACTCCTTACTGCATACTGCTTACTATGTTGTATACTGCCTTATTCCACCCTTCAGGTCCTATTCCATCGGCAAGATAAAGATTCTTCAATTTTATATCTTTCTCATATCTGCCATCGTAATTCTTCACAAGGACAGGAATATCTACAGCTTTGAGCATCGGAATGTCATTGAGGCTGTTTCCAATACCAATTGTTTTTATATCACCATATTTCTGAATATAGAGATTTTTTAATATCTTTACAGCCTTACCCTTATCATTGCCTTTCATAATATGAAAAAACCGCCCTCCTGAAGTGAATTTAAATCCCAGCTTTAATATTTCTTTTTTAACTCTGTTTATCCACCTCCTTTCGTTCACCCCGCACATAACTCCCTGCGATGGGTCTCTTCGTAATAGGTTATGTGCGGGGTAAATCAAAAACGGTTCTGAATACTCCCTCTTTTTAGATAGCTCCGCACCTCTCTTTTTCAAAAAGGTAAAGTCCATTATTTTTTGAACTGACATTTCAGAGATGCCTTCAATAGACACCCCTGTCTTATCCCTGATTTCTCTTAAGACATTTAAGAGGATTTTATGCGGAGTGCCTATCTCTATTACCCTGTATCCCTTTATCCGTCTTTGGAATTCATATGGGAAACTGAAATATCTGTCAGGTATATAAACCGCCCCTCCATTCTCAGAGATAAAAGGAGCTTTATTCTTTAGTTTCTTTCTGATGGGCAGAATCTCTGCACGGGCCTTACTTGTGCATATAATGAGCGGTATCCCTTTTTCCCTTATAATCTTCAGGGCATCAGATGCCTCATTGAATGAGTATGTAAAATGGTCAAGGAGTGTTCCATCAAGGTCTGTGAATATGATATATCTTGGCATCTCAAACTTCTCCTAATTTATCCTCAAACCTGCTATAAAACCATTTAATAACAAAAATTGGCAGAACAGTGCTCAAGGCAATAACAATAACAAGCGCAGCATAAACATCATCATTAAATATACCTGCCGCTTTACCAAGTTCTGCAAAGATTAGTCCCACCTCTCCCCTTGGAATCATACACAGCCCGATCGCCCATTTACGATAATAATCCTCTTTTATAAAAAATGCCCCCATAATCTTGCCGATAACCGCAGTAATCAACAATACAGCAGAAAATATCCATACGAATGATGAACCCCAGTTTACTGCCTTCAGATTCAGGGAGAGCCCAACCATGACAAAAAATATAGGGGTAAAGAGGTGAATTATAGGCTTCATGTTCTCCTCAATGCGATGGGCAAAGGCTGGCTCCGCATGGACGGCAAGTCCCATTGGCAGAAAAAATCTTCTGCTCAATGCAATACCGGCTGCGAAACCTCCAAGAAGCTCAGGGGCGCCAACGGCATGGGCAAGCCATGCAAAGAACAAGACAAGGGATACAACTGTGGTTGGAATAAGTCCTGGAATCTGACTGACGCTATCAAATCTCCTGATTACACCTGCCATAAGTTTTGCCGCTGTCGGTGCAAGCACCATGAATATCACAATGAAGACAAAAATCTGAGATGTGTGCTGGAGGCTTACACCTTTTCCGAGTGAAAGGTCATATAGAAAGGCAAGAAGTATAACACCGATAATATCGTCAATAACGGCAGCGCCAAGAACCATCTGAGCCTCTCTACTGTGATGCTTTGATAGGTCTGTAAGTATCCTGACAGTAATACCTATGCTCGTAGCAGTCAGTGTCCCGCCTGCAAAAAGAGAGGTTAAAAACGGCAGGGCAAACAAGTAATAGCCGACACAGAAACCAAAGGCAAAAGGTGCAATAACCCCAAAGAGTGCAACGACAGTTGAATTAACACCTGTCTTCATAAGCCTCACGATGTCCGTCTCAAGCCCTACCTCAAATAAGAGCAGTATTATCCCTATCTCTGCAAGTAGCTTGATTACATCACTCGGCTCAATCAGCCCCAACAGACTCGGTCCAAGAATAATGCCTGCCATCAATTCACCAATAACTGATGGAATTGACAGATAGGCTGCCATCTCTCCAAGAATCCTTGCAGAAAGCAGTATAATAGTTATGTGAATAAAAAAAGTGGATACTTCCATTATTTTTTAAAGAATATCTCAAATAAAACTATCAATACTATGAATGAGAAAAATCCCACAACGATCCATATTGCATTGAATGGTTTCTTTTCTGGTTCCACGATAATTCCCTCCCAAAAGAACAAAAACCTAATTAAACTACTGAGACACTGAGGCACAGAGAAAAATATATAACAATGAAGCCATGAAACAATGAAACAATTCTTTCATTGCTCAATTGCTCCATTGTTTCATTGTTATCTGTATCTCTGTATCTCCGTGCCTCTGCGGTAGATTTTTATAATACACAAGTTAAATAGGATTATATTGAGAGTGGAGGTTTGTATGGAAGTTCTGTAAAAGAGGCTGTTTTATGAGGCATGAAATTATCCTTAAAAGGCAGGTTCTGTGGATGGAATAATGAAACAGAATGGTCAGCAATAAATATAAAATCTGTCTGATGAGATTGGTTCAAATAGAATGCATCATAGGAGTCAACATCTGCGACTATGCACACATCATTATTTCTCGTGGTATCATGGCTATAAATGTTTATAGGGAGATTTAGGAGGGGCATGATGACTATGCTGAATAATGCAATCAAAATCAATACTCTTTTCTTCATTGTCATATAATACAGTTTAGGCATATTCAGGTCAAGCCCAAATCCGTGAATATTCTCAATTTGATTAAATATGCTTGTTTTAGTATACTTAATCAGCATAGCAGGAGCTTATTATTATGATAAAAAGCATGACAGGTTATGGGAGAGGCGAGGTAAAGGATGAAAAGGGGGGGTGTCTTGTTGAGGCAAAGTCTGTAAACCACAGATTTCTTGAAATAAAAACAAAAGTCCCTCAAAAATTTGCTGATATAGAGGATATTGTAAAGAAAAAGATAAAAGATAATTTTTCAAGGGGCTATTTTGAGGTATATGTTTCATTTGAGGGCATAAATAACGGTGAGAGAGAACTTAAGGTGGATATAAATCTGGCGAGACAATACATTACATCAGTGGAAAAGCTTAAGAGAGAACTTAAGATAGAGGGTGGTGCAGAGCTTAACCATATTCTTCAGTTAAATGGTATATTAAAATTTGAAGAATTAGATTCTGAAGCTTCGGAAAGCAAGGCATATATTAATTTTTTAGAAAACGCACTGGATGGGGCGATTAGCTCGCTTAAGGATATGAGAGAAAAAGAGGGTGAGACTATTGACAGGGATATTGCAGAAAGACTTAAGATTATAAATGGGCATACAAATATTTTAAAAAGTAAACAACCTGAGCTGATAGATAATTTTAGGAATCGTTTTAGAGAGAAGCTTAACAGAATGTTGGAGGGGATGGAAATTCCAGATGGGCGACTCGCCGAAGAGGTGGCAATAATGGCTGAAAGAAGCGATGTAACTGAGGAATTGATAAGGCTTGAGAGCCACCTCGGACAATTTAGGCAGTTATTGAAGGAAGGTGAGGCCGTTGGAAGGAAACTGGAATTTATACTTCAGGAGATGAACAGGGAGACAAACACAATCGGTTCAAAGGCAATTGATTATTTTGTGTCACAACAGGTAATAGCGATTAAGGGCGAATTGGAAAAGATTCGTGAGCAGGTTCAGAATATTGAATAAAGATGAAAACAAAAGGTATATTATTTGTAGTATCAGCCCCTTCAGGCGCAGGAAAAACTACCCTCTCAAAGAAGGTCACTGAGATAGTTGAAGATATACATCACTCAATATCCCATACTGCAAGGACTCCGAGACATGATGAAATAGATGGAAGGCACTACCATTTTGTATCAAAGGCTAAGTTTAAGGAGATGATAAAGAATGATGAATTTATTGAGTGGGCTTTGGTGCATGGCAACTATTATGGGACATCTATAAGAAATCTGGATATTGTTCAAGAAGAAAAAAAGGATTTGCTTCTTGTAATAGATGTTCAGGGTGCAGAACAGCTAAGGAAAAAACATAAAAACGGATGTTATATATTTATACTACCTCCGTCTATGAAAACACTTGAAAAAAGGTTAAGAATGCGGGGTGCGGACTCAGAAGAGGATATAAAAAGAAGATTAAAGACTGCTGAAGAAGAAATGCATCACTATAAGACATATAACTACATCATAATAAATGACAATATAGATGAAGCGGTAAGTCAACTTAAATCAATAATCTTTGCAGAGAGGTGCAGGTATCCGAATTTTGTGCCTGAATTGCCGGATTTGAAACTGTAAGAAAAGAAACAAAAACTTAATCAATCCACAGATTACGCAGATTACACCGATTTTTAAAAAGATATTTTGTTTTAATCTGCGTTAATCTGCGAAATCTGCGGGTATATTTATTATTATGAATGAACTTAAGGGTAAAACTATAATCCTTGGTGTATGTGGTGGTATTGCTGCCTATAAGTCAGCAGAACTAATAAGACTCTTTAAAAAAGATGGGGCAGAAGTCTGGGTAGTTATGACAAAGAGTGCAAAGGAATTTGTATCTCCACTGACATTTGAGACCCTTTCAGGTAATCCCGTCTATTCTGATATGTTTTTAGATTCTTCAATACTCAATATTCAATCTTCAATCTCTATGCCCCATATTGATTTGGGAAAGAGGTGTGACCTATTTATTGTTGCCCCTGCTACGGCTAATATAATAGGAAAGTTTGCCAATGGCATTGCAGATGACCTTCTTTCAACGCTATATTTGTCAGTTACATCACCTGTCCTTATTGCACCTGCAATGAATAATAATATGTATGCCAATCCTGTAGTGCAGGAGAATATAAAGAAGTTAAAGGGATTTAATATAAATTTTGTTGAACCGGGATTCGGGGAATTAGCCTGTGGAGATAAAGGAGAGGGGAGGCTTGCTGATTTAGATGTTATCTTATCAAGGGCTAAAGGGTTTTTGTCTGCTAAAAAAGATTTGAACGATAAAACTGTATTGGTGACAGCAGGTCCTACACATGAGCCGATTGACCCTGTCAGGTTCATATCAAACTTGTCGTCAGGTAAGATGGGCTATGCAGTTGCAAGTGCTGCAAGGAGGAGAGGGGCGAATGTAATATTGATAAGTGGTCCAACCAGTCTTCCTGTGCCGTCAGGTGTGAGATTCATATCTATAAAAAGTGCTTCTGATATGAGAAGGGAGATATTAAAGGAAGTTAAAAAGGCAGATGTAATAATTATGACAGCGGCTGTAAGTGATTTTACACCAGAAAATTATTCAGAAAAAAAAATAAAGAAGGAGGACATTGAAGGTATCACTGTCAAATTAAAAAAGAATCCTGACATATTATCAGAAATTACTTCTAAACTCCGCAATACACAATCCGCAATCCGCAATCCTATTATTGTGGGTTTTGCACTTGAGACAGATGGCATAATAAAAAATGCAAAGAAAAAATTGAAAGAAAAAAATCTTGATTTTATTGTGGCAAACAGTGTGAATGGATTTGGTGGCGACCAGAACAAAGTCGCTATCATTGATAGAAAAGGGAATCTCTACGATATACCCAAAATGTCAAAGGATGATATAGCAGAGATTATACTGGATAAAATAGGGGCAAAAACCTGATTAACCACTGAGACACTGAGGCACAGAGAAAAATATATAACAATGAAGCCATGAAACAATGAAACAATTCTTTCATTGCTCAATTGCTCCATTGTTTCATTGTTATCTGTATCTCTGTATCTCCGTGACTCTGTGGTAAATTTTTATAATAAAAATAATGAATAAGAGACTTAAAAAAATAATGGGACGAAGAATGAAACATAACAGATGGGGTTTTAAGAAGATAATACTCTATATTGCTCTACCCCTGTTTTTCCTTTTTACCATCTCTATTGCCGCTGCAGCATTTATTGTTTATACAAATGCGAATAAAGACCTTCCTGATGTTTTAACCCTGAAAAACTATAAACCTAATCTGATAACTGAGGTGTATGATGATGGCAATAAATTAATATCAGAATTTTATATTGAGCGCAGGGTGCTCCTCCCTTTAAATAACATACCGCCAGTTATGAAGCTCGCAACCCTCGCTGTAGAGGATGACCAGTTTTATAAACACAAAGGTTTCAATTTTAAAAGGATAGCAGGGGCATTGTGGAGCAATATAAAGGCCGGCGGTGTAGTAGAAGGCGGAAGCACAATAACACAGCAGATTACAAAGACAATGTTCCTGACACCCGAAAGGACTCTTTTTAGAAAAATAAGGGAGGCTATACTCGCCGCAAGGATTGAGAGGAATTTCTCAAAGGATGAAATACTTGAGATATATCTCAACCAGATTTATTATGGCCACAGTGCCTACGGTGTAGAAGCAGCGGCACTGGTATATTTTGGAAGGCATGTAAATGAGCTTACACTCCCTGAAATAGCCATGATTGCCGGATTGCCAAGGGCTCCAAAGCTGTATTCGCCCTATTTTTCACCTGAAAGGGCAAAAAATAGACGCAACCATGTCCTGAGGAGGATGGAATCCCTTGACTATATCACACATGAGGAGGCAGAGGGTGCTGTAAAATCAGAATTAAAATTAAAAGAGAGGGAGGAGAGGAAAAACTTTGCACCATATTTTTCTGAATATATCCGCCAGTATGTTGAAGATAAATACGGAAGTTCAGGACTTTACAAAGGAGGATTAAAGGTCTATACAACCTTAAAAATGGAGTATCAGGAGGCAGCCGAGTCTGCTGTAGAAGAGGGGCTGAGGGAGATTGACAAGAGGCTCGGATACAGAGGTCCTTTTGGAAATGTAAAACCGCTTGGGCAGTATATAGATTGGAGAAAGGTAGATGAGATTGAGCTGAAAAATTTTCCTGATGGCAGAGAAAAAAATGGAAATAGGACACTTGGCGTAGTTGCTGAGGTTACACCTGAAAAGGCTCTTGTATTTGCTAAGGATATAAAGGGCTATATCTATGTCAAGGATATGGAATGGGCACATAAGCATGATACTGCTGTTGATGCCCTCTCGTTTGGAAAAGTAAAAAATGCGGAAGAGGTTTTAAAGACAGGTGATATAGTTGATATAAAGATATTAGAAGAAAAGGATAAGAAGGGGAATTTAAAATTTGCATTGGAGCAGGAGCCTGTTATTCAGGGTGCGCTTTTATGCATTGAGCCTGCCACAGGCTTTGTAAGGGCTATGGTTGGAGGCTATGACTTTGATAAAAGTAAATTCAACAGGGCAATCCAGGCGCAGAGACAGCCCGGCTCGGCATTTAAACCTATTGTATATTCAGCATCATTTGAAAAGGGATTTACACCTGCGAGTGTTTTTATTGACTCCCCTGTTATATTTGAGGAGAAGGATGAGGAAAACTGGAAGCCAGCAAATTTTGAAGAGAAGTTTTATGGACCTACTAATCTCAGGACTGCCCTCACACATTCAAGAAATGTTATAACTGTCAAGCTGCTTCAAAGTATGGGCGTTAGACATATGCTTGAATATGCAAGGAGATTGGGTATTAAAAGTTATCTTACGCCCGACCTCTCTCTGGCGCTTGGGACATCAGGGGTTACACTTTATGAATTGACATCGGCTTATGGTGTATTCTCAAACAAGGGAATAAAAACCGAGCCTATGGTAATAAAGTCTATAACTGATAAAGATGGAAATCTTCTTGAAGAGAATAAGCCAAGAGAGGAAAAGGTAATTAGTGAGGAGTTGGCGTTTATTACTACAAATATACTCCAGAGTGTTGTTCAGGAGGGGACAGGGTGGAGGGCGAAGGCACTCGGAAGGCCTGTTGCAGGAAAGACCGGGACGACAAATAATTATATGGACGCATGGTTTCTTGGATACACGCCTGATTTAATTGCTGGTGTGTGGGTGGGGATGGATAAGGATGAGCCTATTGGCAAGAATGAGACAGGCGCAAGGGCTGCAAGTCCTATATGGGTCAGTTTTATGGAAAAAGCTTTGAAGGGGATGCCTGCAAAAAGCTTTCAGATTCCAACAGGCGTGGTTTTTACAAAGATAGACAAGAAGACTGGACTTCTTGCAACACCCGAGACAACCGATATGGCACTTGAGTGCTTTATTGAAGGGACAGAGCCGACTGAATTTTCAGATGGAGAGGCAAAGACTGATACGATGGGACTGTAATCAGAAGACAGAAAGCAGAAGTCAGATAACAGAAAAATATTTTTTATATGTCTGTCTTCTGTCCTCTGGCTTCTGGTTATTTTATCTCCACTATCTTCCCGTGTTTTACTGTCAAAAAATATAGTGTCTTCTCAGAATCGCCTGATTGCTGAATAGTTGTAATTCCACTTACACCATTATAGTCAATTAGATTAAGAAGCCCATTTTTTACATCCTCCCTGTTCTTAGCGCCATTCTTAATTATTTCCAGTATAATCCTCGCTGCGTCATAAGAATTTGCAGAGTGAATATCAGGTTCTTTACTAAAGAATACTTTATATCTTTCAACAAACTCCTTCAAAATTGGATTTTCGGAAGACGGGAAAAAGCCGTCAACAAAGATTACACCCTCTGAATATTTTCCACCTATTCTTATAAGGTCAGGGGAATTTAGCCCATTTCCACCCAATATTGGAATATCTGATATATTATAGTAAACGAGTTCAGGAAGAATAAGCCCTACTCTATCAGCATGCGCCGGGATAAATATAGCCTCATACTGCAATTCAGGCTTTGGTTTACCTTCATCCGTTAATTTTCTTAAATCAGAATCCTTTATTCCGCCAATTGCAGTTATCTGTGGCTCAAAATCATTCTGTTCGGGGTCAAACGGCTCGCTGAATATAATCTCACCACCAAAGGATTTTAACTCTTCTTCAAAAGCATTCTCTAATTCAATTCCATAAGCATCTCTCTGATAAAGCACTGCAAATTTTCTCAAATTAAGATGATTTATAGAATAATCTGCAATAGCATTTCCCTGCATCTGATTAGTAAGGCTGTTTCTGAATATATAGGGACTAATACCGCTTATATTTTTTGATGATGCAGTTGGGGAAAATATGGGCAGCTTATGCTTATCGGCTATTTTTGCAGAAGCAATTACGGTTTTACTAAAGAGGGGACCTATTATTACAACAACATCCTCATCCTTCGCAAGATTTTCCAACAAACTTATAGAATTTATCTCCCCTGTCGAATCTTTTATGACAAGCTGTAATGTTGAGATGCTCTTTTCATCCTGAATATTTAATGAATTAAATGCGAGTTGAATCCCCTCTAATACACTCTGACCAATATCAGCACCCTCTCCTGAAAGTGGAAGCACACAGCCTATTTTTAATTTGTGCGGGCTGGGAGTCATTGGCTGTTCTAAGTCTAAGGGATTTGCAAAAGCAGAGTTAGAAAAAAATAAAGATAGAATAAAAATTTGAACACGAATAACACAAATGAACGAATTACACGAATAACTACTAACAGAAAATAATTTGGTTTTAATTTTAGTCTTTATCAATATCATACTTTTGCAATTTGTATCTGAAAGACCTGAAGGACATATTTAATAATTCTGCCGCCTTTTTCTTTACCCATCCTGTCTTTTCAAGAGCGCTTAGAATAATATCCTTTTCTATCTTGGTTATATAGTCCTCTAAATTTACCCCTTCTGATGGAATTTCTGAAATTGTCTTAAGATGCTCACCTCTATAATTTCTTATCTCATCCGAAAGGCTGTCAGCTTGAATATTATCATTTGTTTCTAATGTTACAGCCCTTTCAATAACATTTTCAAGCTCCCTTATATTTCCCCTCCATATATATCTTTCAAGCATCTCCATAGCCTTTAATGTCATCCCCTTAATATTCTTTTTATTTGTAAAATTATACTTATTTATAAAATGATTTATAAGTAATGGGATATCCTCTTTTCTCTCTCGCAATGGCGGGAGTTCTATAGGGATTACATTCAAGCGATAATAAAGGTCCTCCCTGAATTTACCTTCCTCAATGAGCTTATGTAAATTTTTATTTGTAGCGGCAATAACCCTCACATCCACCTTTATATCCTTCACACCGCCGACCCTCTTAAACTCCTTTTCCTGCAATACCCTTAATAGTTTTGCCTGAATAGAAGGAGGGGCTTCAGTTACCTCATCAAGAAAAAATGTTCCACCGTCTGCTATCTCAAAAAGCCCTTTTTTGTCTGAATCAGCACTCGTAAATGCGCCCTTCTGATGACCAAATAGCTCGCTTTCAAGCAATGTCTCCGGGATTGCACCACAACTGATAGATACAAAGGGCTTATCCCTTCTGTTGCTATTATGATGAATTGCCTTTGCTACAAGCTCCTTTCCTGTCCCGCTCTCCCCTGTAATTAA
>DNJG01000166.1:0-163 GCA_003489165.1 Nitrospinota bacterium
ACATGTGGATTTCCCATGAGTCATCAGTGGAATTTGCAAGTGAAGCTGCTACTCCGCCCTGTGCTGCACCTGAATGGGAACGGGTGGGATATACCTTTGTGATAATGGCAGTATCATACCTATCGCATACCTCAAGGGCTGCCCTCATACCTGCCAATCCAGC
>DNJG01000166.1:247-2910 GCA_003489165.1 Nitrospinota bacterium
GTTCCTATCGTCTGTATTTCTTCATCCCCTCCTCATAAAGGTCATTACCGTAAATGTCATTCACAACTATCACCTGAAAATCCTCTACCTCCATTCGTCTAACTGCCTCTGTGCCTAAATCTTCATACGCTATAACATCAACCTTTTTTATACTCCTTGCAATCAATGCTGCCGCACCACCAATTGCTGCAAAATATACGCACTTATTCTTTTTCATGGCATCAACAACATCCTTTGACCTCTTTCCTTTTCCAATCATACCCTTCATCCCTGCCTCCATCAGCCTTGGTGCATAGGGGTCCATTCTCCCGCTTGTTGTAGGCCCCGCAGGACCTGTAACATAGCCGGGTCTTGCAGGTGCAGGACCTACATAATATATAATCTGCCCCCTTATATCAAAAGGGAGTTCCTTTCCGTTATTCAGCAAATCTACAAGCCGTTTATGTGCCGCATCCCTCGCAGTATAAAGAGTGCCGGTTATCAAAACCTGAACCCCAATCTTTAACTTCTCTATAACCTTATCAGTAAGAGGTGTTGTCAATCTAATAATTTCTGACATAAAATTAAAGAAACTTTAGCCACAGATTAACACTGATAAACACTGAACACCCATTCTCATACCCCATATCACAAGCCGTTTGAAAATCAGAAATAGCCCTGCACATATTGCCTTTATTATTTAATCCAATCACTCAACCAGATTATATTGTTCTTCATTCTTTCACTGCCTATTTTAGAGAGCAACTTTAATAGTGCCTTAACAATAATTCCTATAGGAAGCTGTTTAGAAAGAATGATTCCGCTATGTTCAATACCTTTCTTTATAAACTCTGAATGAAGTCTGTTGAAGTCTGCTATATTGAAACTAATAATTACTCTATCTTTCTTGGTTGCATATCTAAGCTGTTCTATATCGGACAATCCTTTGTTGCCTGCCTCTCTTGTAGTCTTGATATCATATCCTCTTAATCTTAAAGCCATTGCAATATCTTCATGGACATCTTCATCAAGATAGAGTTTTATCATTATTTCAGTGTTCCTCTTACATGCTCCTCTTCATTTTCGGCTATATCATTCTCTATCTCATCCTGATTGTCGTAATAATACGAAAATGCATCATAAACTTGTGCTGGCGTTAGTTGTGGAAATCCTTTAAGAATCTCCTCTATTGACATACCTGCTTTATACCACTTTATAACAGACCAGACAGGTATCCTTGTGCCTGTTATGGCGCTTCTACTCCCACATACCCCTTTCTTAGAGGAAATATACGGATGTGTCTTTATTTTCTTAATTGCAAGTCCCATAATAACTTACCTCCTCAGATAAATGCCACATGCTACTTAAAAACTATCTCCTTATGCCTGCTGGCGTGGCAGGATATATTAACCGCCACTGGCAGGCTTGCAATATGACACGGGAATTTTTCAATATGAACTGCCATCGCATAGAATCTCCCGCCAAAACCTTCTGGTCCCATCCCGAGGTCATTAATCTTTTTTAACAAATCTTCCTCTATTTCTTTTAAAACAGTGTCAGGGTTTGTTGAGCCGATTGGTCTTAAAAGTGCCTTTGTTGCTATTTGGGCAGCCTTTTCAAGAGTGCCGCCAATTCCAACACCAACAACTACAGGCGGGCACGGATTTGAGCCAGATTCCAGCACTCTCTGAATTACATAATTTTTAATCCCCTCAATCCCATCAGCAGGTTTAAGCATAGTAACCCTGCTCATGTTTGAACTCCCTCCGCCTTTTGGTGCACAGATAATTTTTATTTTGTCGCCGGGGACAATATCGTAATTGATTACAGCAGGTGTATTATCACCGGTATTCTTTCTTGTAAAGGCATCACAGATAGATTTTCTCAGATAACCCTCTTTATACCCCTGCCTCACACCTTCATTAATTGCATCTGAAAGAGAGCCTCCTTCAATATGAACATCCTGACCCACATCCACAAAAAATACTGAGAACCCTGTATCCTGACATATTGGAATCTTCTCATGCCAGGCAATCTCTGCATTCTTTTTAAGTGCATTTAAGACCGCCTTGCCTACAGGCGACTCCTCTGTCTCCAGACCTCTATCAAATGCCTGAAGGACATCCTCAGGGAGGTTATAGTTCGCCTCCATACATAGGTTTTTCACCGCTTCGGTTATTTCTTTAATATGAATATTTCGCATAAAAACAAAAACCTATTTTAGCCACAGATTCACACAGATTTTCACAGATGCACATAATATAATTAAGATATTAAACTTTAAATTTAAGACTGAAATAAAAAGTCTAATCTTTTTCCTTTTCTTTAATCCGCGTTTATCTGCGTCCAATTGAATCTTTTAAATACTCCACTAACAACCTTACTCCCACACCCACTGCACCTTTGGGAATATAGGGCTTGCCGTTGTATTCCCATACTGTCCCTGCTATATCAAGGTGCACCCATTTGAACTTACCTGCAAACTTTTTTAAGAATGCAGCAGCCGTAATCGTGCCTCCACCTCTGCCTCCAACATTCTTTACATCAGCAATGTCGCTTTTATTCTGTTCCTCATACTCTTCCCATAGTGGGAGTTCCCATACCCTCTCGCCACTCTTCTCCCCTGCCTTCTTAATTGCCTCAATCAAATCATTATCATTGCCCAATAAGCCTGTTGCATGATA
>DNJG01000003.1 GCA_003489165.1 Nitrospinota bacterium
TATGCTGCCCTTGAAAAATTGAATACCTCTGATAGAAAGATTATTACTATAGAAGACCCTGTAGAATACCAGCTTGAGGGCATCAATCAGATACAGGTAAAACCACAAATAGGACTAACCTTTGCTAATGGGCTGAGGAATATTGTAAGACAGGATCCTGATATTATTCTCGTTGGAGAGATAAGGGACAGGGAGACTGCTGAAATAGCTATACATGCTGCATTAACTGGGCATCTTGTTTTTAGCACACTGCACACAAATGATGCCGCAGGTGCTATAACCCGTCTTGTTGAAATGGGGCTTACCGATTATCTCCTCGCCTCTACCCTTATTGGAGTGGTAGCACAGAGATTGTTCAGGAGAATTTGTGCGAATTGCAAGAAGGCTGTTGCACCAAATGAATTGGAGATGAATGAACTTAAAGGGATTATGAGGGGAGATATTAAAGATGTAAAAATATATAAGGGTGAGGGTTGTAAAGAATGTGTATCAACAGGTTACTGGGGACGTGTTGCGGCATTTGAAATATTAGGAGTAGATGACAATATAAGGGCTCTTATACTCAAAAGTCCTGGGGCAAATACAATAAAGTCTGCTGCTGTAAATAGTGGTATGACCACTCTAAAAGAGGATAGCCTTAGAATGGTTATAGAGGGTACTACAACCATGGAGGAAGTACTAAGGGTAATACAAGAGGGTTGATATGTGCAATATTTCACAGCCCCTATGTAATAATACACACGCCATCCTTTATCAGCCAACTTTTTGCTTTGCCAAGTTAGCGATAGATAGACAAGGATCAATATTTCAAATGGTTATAAGTATTAGATTCTATAATTTTTTATACAGGTGTTAGAATAGAAATTTAATATTTATGGCATAAAAAATGCTTAATTATATTGGGGGGTAGGTTATATAATAGACTAAAAGTGTCAAGGTGTTGGAAAATCAGAATTTCTTTTAATTTGACACTTTGAATCTGTGGCTTTTATTTTGTATGGGGTTGGCATGATTAGAAGATACCTGCATATCTTTGGCTCAAATTTATATCCTATAAGGATTATATTGCTCATTTTTTTAGTAGTAGTTGATTTTTTTCTTTTAATACTCATGTATACACCAATTGTAGACGCAACAGGTGGGGCATTTCCATTTACAAAGCATGGAGGTGTTACAGGTAATGGAGTAGACCGCTCTACAACAGGGAGTTGGCCTCCTGCCACAGGTGCAGGCACATATCAAAAAGGTGAATGCTTGCACTGTCATGAAATACATGGAAGCTTTGGCGGTAGTGAGGCTTATCCTAATGTTAATATCTATCCGTCATTTATGAATTCTCAGGAGGCTGAGGGTCCAGACGCATATCTTCTCTTTGCTGATAACAACGAAAAACTATGTTTGACATGCCATGAAACATTTCAGTTTGCAGGTAAACCAGCAGGATGGGGGGAATATGGATTTTTTCAGGGGAGAAGTATTTATTTATCTTCAACTCATGGTGATCCTTTATTAAACTCAAATATGCTCTGGCCGGGTATAAGTGGTGCCACTGACCATCCAAGAAAAGCCCGATCTTCTACACTCAATAGTGTCCCTCAAAAAGGTATATGTCTGAACTGTCATACCCCTCATGGTATCCTTGGCAATGCAGGTAATGCCTATGATACAGATGCAGTTCCTGAAATAAAACAACTGACATCAAGCAACCCTTCTGTTACTAAAGATTATCTTATTCCCCGCCAGCTTAATGCATGGGAGGAGAAACTCTGTGAAACCTGTCATGATGCAAGTGGCCCTGCAATTAACAACATACAAAGTGAAATTGATAAAAGAAGTTTGGGAGTGGGAGGGAGTGGACATCCAGTAGATGATACAAATCTGGCGGGGGGGCATGTTGTTAATGAAACCTTCCCCATGAATACAAAGCATGTTGAATGTTATGACTGCCATAATCCTCATGTTGTCAAATCAAGCAGCAGGGTTGAAGGGCTAAGATATGTAGATGTAACTGGTGTTTCAAGAGACCCGGCAGCAGGTGACCGCCAGCCTTATGTCTATGAAATATGTTTAAAATGTCATGGTGACGGATACGCTAATTTTATTCCAGAGAAAACCCATCCAGGTTCTGGTCTTAATCCCAATCATTCAAATCATCCACTGAGAACTTCTACTGGAAATCCTGCCTCCAGTAATACTAATGGGAGCAATAAAAGGCGTGAGTTTAACCCTTCAAGCACAGGCTTACAATCTTCTGACTACAATCCCAGCACAAGTCAGAACACTGCCTATCATCCAGTAGCCTCTGCCGGGAGGAATACTTCGGCTGCTTTACAGAGACAGTTGCTGGCTGGTTTAACCCCTAACAAAACTATTATGTGTACCGATTGTCATAATACTGAGGCAACAGGAAGTATACAAGGTCCTGTAACAGAATCCAATTTAAGGGGGACAGATGTTTCATCAGGATATGTTGGATTAAATCCTGTAGGTCCTCATGGCTCTAAACCTTCTTCTGTAGGCGGTTATCAGACACACCGGATTCTGAGGGCTAATTACAATACGACACTGGGGATATGGGGGACTGTATTGAATCCGTCAAAGAGAGTAGTTGAGGCGGGATGGGCTGAGCCATTCAGTTCTTACGAGAGTAATAATTTTGCTCTCTGTTTTCTCTGCCATAATGAAGAGGCATTTACAACACAGTGTGGCGATGAAAATCTAGACCCGAATATAGGTCCTGTAGACCCTGATGGCACTAATGATGATACTATATGTGCTGACTGGGCGGCAAATGGAACCAAGACCAATTTTTATAGCACATTATATGATATAAACCTCCATGCAAGCCATATAGTTAAAAAACCTGTTCTTGCAGACAGTGGAAGTCGTACAACCTGTGCGAATTGTCATTATAATGTTCATTCCAATATAGATGCTGCTAATACCATGTATAATGATACCAATGCTCCATTGTGGAAGAGGCCTCTGGATGGTGGAACCCGTCTTATTAATTTTTCTCCGATTGTCAGCCCAAGTTCATTGTGGAGCTACAGCAGGCCATTCTGGGGGTGTGTTAAGGCGGCTGGTGCATGGAGAAAGGGATGCGACTTTAACTGTCATGGATTTGATATGGAGTTATGGTACTCACCGCCTAATATTGCAGATAGTTGTTACTAATTAAATATTGACTATTGAAAATTGAATATTGAAAAATAGAAAATAGTCAATCTTAAATATTCAATCTTCAATTTCTTCAGAGGAGGGATTTAAAATGAAACGGATGATTTTGATATTATGTTTCTGTATCATGTTTTTAATTCTCCATACTCCACTAATTTATTCAGAGATAAAAAAACCCGATATCGGGACAGAGAAAAAATATAATTGCAAAGAATGTCACAGTAGAAGTGCTACAATAAGAGGGAGTGAAAAACCAACGGTACAAGGTCAGAGTATAAAAAAACATGATGATAAACTTACCCCACCCCCAGATCATATAAGGAAGGACAAGAGAAAAAATAAAGGGCAATAATGCAGGAAGCAAGAAGTAATAGACAAGAGGCAAAAAAGCTCAAAGCTCAAAACTTTCACCTTTCACCTTTCACCTTTCACCTTTTAATCTTTCTTTTATTCATTCTTTTGTTTCCAAACAGTGGTTGTAAAACACCTTCTGATCTGAAGGAGGAGGCAAAAGTAGAAGCAATAGATAA
>DNJG01000085.1:0-3231 GCA_003489165.1 Nitrospinota bacterium
GTTGTCGGATTTTCATAATGTGCGATTGTGCTGAAAATTCCTGTTGTGAGTATATAAGATAGAGGGACATGCCATGAGATAGTCCTCTTATAGATTAAATAAATCCCTCCGATTAGTAATGCAATTACTGATACCTCCCCAATAGAACCCCCGCGGTTTCCTATGAATAGGTCAAGCCAGTTTATATTTGTAACACTATCTAAAGATTTTGTTAAATCGTGTGAGAGTTGTATTGTTTTTATAGCAGTAAGGGGTGTTGCCTCTGTTACTGCATCAACACCACTGAATATTGGTGATGGCTTCGGGAATGTGGTCATCTGAATGGGCCATGATATGAGAAGAAAAACCCTTGCTGTAAGTGCTGGATTAAATACATTGTATCCAATCCCTCCAAAGAGATGCTTAACAAGTATTATTGCCACAAGAGAGCCGATTACAGTCCCCCACCATGGAAAGATGGAGGGAAGATTAAGTCCTAAGAGAAGCCCTGTCAATACTGCACTCTCATCAGAAATTGTATTTTCTTTTTTCGTAAGCCTCTGATAAATAAATTCAAAAAAAATAGAAGATGCTGTTGCGATAAACACTGTTGCTAAAGCAGGAATGCCAAAGAAATATATACCAACAGCAGTTGTAGGGATAAGAGCTATAATAACAGAGAGCATCAAATCCCTTACAGACTCATCTGACTTTATATGAGGGGAAGGGGTTAATAAGAATTGGGTTTCGGATTTTTTATCTTTTTCCATAAAAACATTTTAACCACAGATTAACACAGACAAAACACAGAAATTTATAAAAGAATTTAATCTGTGAAAATCTGTGGCTAATTATTTTTTATTCTGTTTTTTCACTTCAGACTTGAGATACTTAATAAACTGAACTAATGGCCTGTTTGATGGACATACATAGGAGCATATTCCACATTCAATACAATCCATCACATTCCATTCACGAGCATTATCAATCATACCTCTCTCGGCATATAATCCATAGAGATTTGGGCTTATAGCCATTGGGCAGTTATCAATACATCTGCCGCATCTGATACAAGGTTGATAATTGCTATCAGTCTTTTCTGATTTTTTTGAAAAAACCACTATACCTGAAGTCCCTTTGATGACAGGGACTTTCAATGTATATTGTGCTATTCCCATCATTGGCCCACCCATAATCACCTTTTCGGGCTCGCCTGAAAAACCACCGCAGTTTTGAATCAAAAAATCAAATGATGTTCCGATTTTTGCAAGAATATTCTTTGGCTCTTTAACACCATCACCTGTTACTGTAACAATCCTTTCAATAAGAGGCTTGCCATATCTTACTGCATTGTAGATGGCATAGACGGTTCCGATATTATTTACAACCACCCCGACATCCATTGGAAGCTTACCCGAAGGGACTTCTCTTTTTAAGACTGACTTTATAAGCTGTTTCTCTGAGCCTTGCGGATATTTAACATTTAAACCAACCACCTCAATTGCTGATTTATCCCCATTCCGCGTTCCCCATTCCGCAATCTGCATTGCTTTGATGGCATCGGGCTTATTTTTTTCTATCCCAATAAACCCCTTCTTTACTGATAGAATCCTCATAATAATCTTCAGCCCCTCAATTATTTCTGAAGACTTTTCAACCATCAGCCTGTGGTCTGAGGTGATAAATGGCTCACACTCAGCACCATTTAGTATTACATAGTCAACTTTGTTTCCATTAGTGGGTGACAGTTTTATATGTGTAGGAAATTGTGCCCCGCCCATTCCAACTATCCCTGCTTCCTTTATAATTTCTCTCAGCCTTTCAGGCTCGACAGACAGATAATCCTCATTTTGCTTTAAATTATCAACCCATTCATCTTTTCCATCTGATTCAATTGTAATTGAAACAATATCATTGCCAAGTGGATGAGGCTGAAATGATATATCAATAACCTTCCCCGATATAGAAGAATGGACAGGTGAGGTTATAAGCCCCTTCCCTTCTCCAATCTTCTGCCCCTTCTTTACCAAATCGTCGACTTTGAGCAGAGGTTCACATATTGCACCTGTATGCTGGCTTAGTGGTATTACTATTCTTTCGGGAATGGGAATAGGTTGAATAGAAAGCCCTTTTGTCTTATCCTTATCTTCTGGGAGGTAAACACCACCCCTGAATGTCATTCTATGAAATATACCAATCATTTTTTATTACAATCTGTAAGGCTTTTTCAACAGATAACATAATGTTTTTATCGTAGCATATTACCATTTTTCTTTAAAATAAAATCTAATGGATAATCCACGAATAACGCAAATTGACAAATGACACGAATAATTCAAAAAAATTTGCCACAGAGTTCACAGAGGACACAGAGGAAAAAAATAAAGAGTAATGGGAATAATTTTTAGTTACAAATTATATCGCATGCTATATAATTTAAAAACTAATTACGCTAAAGGCTTTTAGGCAATTAAAGAAAAGTGGGGTGCGAAGATTTTAGGAAATGAAAATCCAATTTATCGGCGGTGTAAGGTCTGTAACAGGAAGCTCTTATTTAATTACAACTGATACCGTAAAAGTTTTAGTCGACTGCGGCATGTTTCAGGGGATGAGTGACGGCGAGAAAAGAAACCTTCGCCCATTTCCTTTTAAGCCGTCTGAAATAGATGCAGTCCTTTTAACCCATTCCCACATAGACCACTCAGGATTAATTCCAAAACTTGTTAAAGACAGCTTCAGGGGGAAGATTTTTACAACAAGGGCATCTGCTGACCTGTGCGGAATATTGCTTCTTGACTCAGCCCATATCCATGAAAGGGATGCGGAGTGGGAAACGAGAAAAATGTTAAGGAGGGGGAAAAAGGCTGTTGCCCCTCTTTATAATATCGCAGATGCCGCAGAATCTTTAAGTTATATTAAAGGGATAGACTACGATGTTATCCTAAAAGTTGCCCCAAATATAGAGGTTAGGTTCAAAGATGCAGGACATATACTCGGCTCTGCAATACTGGAGTTATGGGTAATGGAAAAGGGCAGAAAAGTAAAGATTGTATTTTCGGGTGACTTAGGGCAGAAAGGTGCCCCAATTATAAAAGACCCTACTTATATAAGTGATGCAGATTATATCCTTCTTGAATCTACTTATGGCAATCGCCAGCATAAGGGGATGAAGGAAACTATTAATGAATTTGCAGGTGCAATAGCAGAGACACTCAGAAAAGGGGGAAATGTCATTATCCCTTCATTTGCAGT
>DNJG01000085.1:3243-3665 GCA_003489165.1 Nitrospinota bacterium
GGACAATTTCCAAAGGGGACTCCGATACTTAAATTTTCAGAGACACCAGAGGAGTCAATGTCAATTAATAGAATAAAAAGCGGTGCAATAATAATAGCCTCAAGCGGAATGTGCGAGGCAGGCAGAGTGAGGCATCACCTGAAGCATAACCTGTGGCGGGAGGAGTGTAGTATAGTTTTTGTAGGCTTTCAGGCGCAGGGGACACTTGGGAGACAGATTGTAGATGGTGCAAAGACAGTAAAGTTATTTGGCGAAGCGGTAGCAGTCAGGGCAAGGGTATATACAATCGGCGGACTATCCGCACATGCAGATAAAAATGGGCTGATGGACTGGCTTGCCCATTTTAAGACAAAGCCAAGAAGGGTGTTTATAGTCCACGGTGAAGAAAAAACATCTCTGGAATTTTCAAAGGCAGTCCATGA
>DNJG01000079.1:0-450 GCA_003489165.1 Nitrospinota bacterium
TAAACTTACACTGACACTGATTTTAAGGGAGGTGTTAATTATGGCATTGGTAAAATGGGAACCATTTAAGGATTTGCTTTCAATCCATGACAGGATGAATAAACTTTTTGAGGATACATTTTTTCGCGACAGGGCAGTGGAAGAGG
Organism: Nitrospinota bacterium; assembly: GCA_003489165.1. GTDB lineage: Bacteria > Nitrospinota > Nitrospinia > UBA9942 > UBA9942 > UBA9942. Next base: position 147 of record DNJG01000079.1, read on the forward strand.
GTTTAGTAAAAGGTGTTTGGGCGCCTGCGGTAGATATCTATGAAACCCAGAACGATATAGTTCTTAAGGCTGAACTGCCGGGGCTTGAGCAGAAGGATATAACTGTAGAGGTGAAGGATAATGCCCTCACTTTAAAGGGAGAGCGAAAATTTGAAAAGGATGTGAAGGAAGAGAACTATCACAGGATAGAACGGTCTTACGGGGCATTTCAAAGGGTATTCACACTTCCAGGCACAGTCCAGCAGGATAAGGTGAAGGCAAAATTCAAGGATGGTGTTTTGGAGATTATTATGCCAAAGGAAGA
>DNJG01000079.1:529-3097 GCA_003489165.1 Nitrospinota bacterium
GAGCAGCTTAAAAATCAGGCAGAGGAGAGTGAAAGAAAATTAAAAGAATATATTGCCGCATATAAGCAGAAGATGGCTGAAAATGATGATTTCAGGAAAAGGATGGAGGCAAGCTACCAAAAAAGGGCTGATGTGGCAAATGCGGAGTTTATTTTAAACCTTCTTCCTGTTGTGGATAATCTTAACAGAGCGGTTTTTGCAGCAGAAAATAGCAGAGATTTTGAATCCCTTTTTCAGGGAATAAAGATGATTCAGGTATCATTTATAAATCAGCTTAAGAATTGTGGTGTTGAAAAGATAGATGCACCCGGCAAGGCATTTAATCCTTCGGATGAAGAGGCAGTTGAGGTGGTGGAGGTGGATGAAAGAGAGAAGGACAACATTGTGATAGAGGAATTGGAGTGCGGATATAAGATAAAAGAGAAGCTTCTCCGCCCAGCAAAGGTAAAGGTGGGGAGATACTCAGAAAAATAGGAAATTATGTTTTTGTTCTTTTTAACAAGGGAATCAGTATATTAAGCACAAATGTAGCGCCGCCTAAGATAGCAATAAGACCCCCAAATCCCATTATACCCATCCCTGCAAGTTTAACAAAGTCATCAAGTTTTTGTGCCTCGCCGTATGTCTTCCTTGGCACACCGTGGGTTCCAGCCCAGAACATTCCAAGTATAAAAAGCATCTGTCCTATGCCGTATAGATAAGGCTGAATCTTTGCCATCTTGGTATCGGGAATATCTCTATTTAGCAAGGGGAGTATATAATAGGACAATCCCATGAAAGAGAGTGTAACACCTCCTATAACTCCATGATAATGGGATGGTATTTTGACATCAATCCCCCTTATCAGCAGGGATAAGATTCCGCCTGTTGAAAATAGAATAATGGAAAAAATGAGTGCAGAAAAACCAGGCTTGTCCCAAGGCAGTTTCTTTATCTCTGCTTTGAAAGATTTTATTGCAATAATGACAGCAATTGCAAAGGCACCTGCAGGTGGACCCATCCCAAACTGCATCAGACGGGTGAACCAGTCTCTCAATTCCATTCCTATTGCATCAAAGGAAAAATAGAATAGAGGGGCAGGGATTGTAAATCCGAAAGAGATTAATAAAAATAGCTTTGCAGGTCGGTCAGGCATAGGCGATTTATTCAGGATAATCTGGGATAAAAGTATCCACGCACATATCATTCCAAATGTATTTGAGAACTGGAGTATATGTCCCCCTCCCCAGAATAGTTTTTCGAAATATGTATTGATATTAAGATCAGACGGCAGAAAAAGGTGGGCAAGAATAAAACAGGAGAATGCTATAAGAACCACCAATCCTGTAAGACCCATTATGAAAGTTATAAAAGAGCGGCTCTCGTTTCTGTTGTTTGTAAGATTTTTATAGATTGATAGGAGACTATTGATTATTGTCAAAAAGATTCCTGATGCGAACATGATTAATCCCGTATAAAAGGCAGGATGGGTTAATACAGGGATATAATTTGCGAGGAGAGGTTCACCCCATGCCCTGATACCTGATATTATTATTATTATTGTCCCTCCAGAGGAAAGACAAAATCCAATCCATGATAATGGAATGCTGAATAAATCTCCTTTTGAAAAGATTGTGCCTGTCAATATCCATAAGACGCCTTCAAATGCCAGAAACCATATTACAACAGAGAGGACAACATGGGTTACAAGTGCTGTATGAAGATAGTCTTTTACAGGGAGGATACCCTGTACAAACGGTGTCCTTGATATTGCAAGGAGAAAGGCAAATATACCCGCAAATATAAGAGTTGAGACAGCAAAGAATAACCATGCATATATTAGTCTTGAAGTCTGCCTGTTGATTTTATTAGGAGAAAAAATTTCCATAACAAAGGTAGTCAATTTCTGCAATTTTGGAAGACCTGTCCTTTAAGAGGGGTAAGTGGAATGCAGTAAAAGATATTTTAAAATTAACTAACGGCAGGCGCAGGGGGTTTCACCTGTGAAACCTTTCTTGTTTTTTTTCTTTTTTCTGCCCTCTTTTTTGCCCTTAATCTGTTTTTATGCTGTATCCTTTTATGCTTGCTTTTTGACCTTGCCATAATCTAAAAAATAACATCCTAATAGCTAAAGTGTCAAGTTATTTTACTGTATAGGAAATTATAAATCACGTTCTGTTTTATAATTTTTCGTAGGCTTCGTGGTTAATCAGGTCTTTGTTGTTGGCTTGACATGGCAGTTTTTAGTGAGATATAGTTATAAAAATATGAAAAAAAATCTCATTACGGACAAATCGGATGTAATAAATTACTATGATGTTTATAGAATTGTAATTAAAGTAAGGAGAGAAGATATTGTTTATCTAAACGGCATCTTTGAATCTTATGATAATCTGGCTGTTATAAGAACTATAGACAGATGGGAGTCGCTTGTTGAGATTCTTGCATCACCATATTTTGTTGCAGATGTAAAGAAGATTTTAGATGAATTAAAGAAAGAGATTCAATTAGAGATAATAGAGGAGCCGAAATGATTGAACAATCAGTTATAAAAAAGATATTGAAAGAAACATTGGCAAATGGGGGGGA
>DNJG01000111.1 GCA_003489165.1 Nitrospinota bacterium
ATTGACAAAGGATGAGTCGCTTATAAATTCCTCATCGGGTATATCTGATTCACTATCAAACTCAAAGAAAACAGGTAATATCACATTCCCTGCATCAGCCATTGCCTTGCTGAATAATGTATCATTCTTTTCAGCCTCACTAAAAATAATATCAAAGACAATTATTCTTACACCCAGACTCTTTAATTTCTTTACCACATCTGCCATTATATTTCTATCCCATGGCCATCTCCCAAGCCTGTCAATGCTCTTTTCATCTATTGCTGCAATAATTATATCTTCTGGAGGCTTTACTGTCCCTCTTATTTTAAACCTGTAGTCTAAAAGCCTATCCTCCAGAGCATCAATAGGAGATAGACTGAGGAGCATTAACCCTGTTATAAGTATTGTAATAGATGACCCTATAAAAAATTTTAGCCTGCCACCCCTTGTCTTTTCCATAAAATTTGATACTGAATGACTTTTTGAATGCCAAATTATATCATAAACCAACACTATGATATAATAAAACAATTTAGCAAAATACCACTGACACTGCCACTTACACTGACACTAAATATGAATTCATCAGCCTTATTAAAGTTAATGCTAAATCCTGACAATTATCCATTCAAGCCTGAAAAGGTAGATATGCTCCAGACCCATATCTCTTACCTTTTTATTACAGGTGAATATGTATATAAGGTAAAGAAACCTGTAAACTTTGGCTTTCTTGATTATTCTACACTTGAAAAAAGAAAATATTTCTGTGAGCAGGAGATAAAACTAAACAGCCGTCTTTCACCTGAAATATATCTGGGAGTCTCTGAGATTGTCTCAGACAAATCTGTTCTTTCCTTAGGTGGAAAAGGGGATGTGATAGAATATGCAGTAAGAATGCGGCGACTCCCCCCCGATATGATGCTGGATAAAATGATATTTGATAAGAGACTTAATAGGACTATAATCAAAAATATAGCAAATAAAATTGTAAAATTTCACCAATCTGCAGATGCCAATAGTAACATATCTAAGTTTGGAGATATTGAAACTATACTTAAAAATGTAAATGAAAACTTTCTACAGACGGATAAATTTATCGGAATCAGCCTGACACAGGAAGAGTATAACCTCATAAAGGATTTCTCATATAAATTTATTGATAATAATAAGGCTATTTTAAAAAAGAGGGTTAATAAAAATAAAATAAAGGACTGTCATGGCGATTTAAGAACTGAGCATATCTGCATCTCTGACAAAATATACATATTTGACTGTATTGAATTTAATGACAGATTCAGATATGGCGATGTGGCATCAGAGGTGACATTCCTTGCCATGGACCTTGATTTTCTCGGTGAAGATACCCTCTCAAGATACTTTGTAGATTCCTATATAGAAATTTCAGGTGATACAGATATATATAAAATCATAAACTTTTATAAATGCTACAGGGCTTATGTAAGGGGAAAGGTTGAGAGCTTCCAGCTTAATGACCCTAACATTCAGCCAAAAGAAAAGGAGAAGAGCTTTAATTCAGCCAAAGGGCATTTTAAATTGGCATACAGATATGCCATAGGATAAACAAAAACATAATTAACCACAGATAGACACGGAAAAATGAGTTTCAAAAAATCCGTGTTGCTCCATGATAAATCCGTGATAGTTTTTATAAGTTACATGGACAAACCAATCTTTATTATTTTTGCTGGACTTATAGGGACAGGGAAAAGCACACTCGCAAATCTTTTATCTAAAAAACTGAATATTCCCGTCATATCCTCTGATATTATAAGAAAAAAGCTTGCAGGAATATCTACCACAGAACATAAATACGAAGAATTTGAAAAAGGGATATACTCAAGAAAATTTACAGACAAAACTTATACAGAAATATTTAAAAAGGCGAAAGAGTTTTTAATAAAGGGCTCATCAGTAATTATTGACGCCTCTTTTCAAAGAAGAACTGACAGAAATTTGGTATTAAACATGGCAAATGAGCTGGGGATTAAAGTCTTTGTAGTGGAGACCCTTTGCAAAGATGAGGAGATAAAAAACAGATTAAATGTCCGCATAAAAGATAAAGAGCAAACCTCCGATGGCAGATGGGAGATATACAGCAGACAGAAAGAAGCCTTTGAGGCAATAGATGAGATTAAAGAAGACTTTCACATAATCATTGACACCACAAAGGTTATTGAGGTATGTATAAAGAAAGTATTAGAGAAGCTTCAGGTAAAATATGATTAAAAAGATAGGAATTATTGCAAAGACTCAGCATATAAAGGCTGGGGAATCATTAAAGGAGCTTATAACATGGCTCAAAAACAGGGATATTGAGATTTATCTGGATAAAGAGACATCAGGAATCATTGGTGAAAAATCTCAATATAAAAGGGCTGATATACCATCAATAGTTGAACTTATAATTGTCCTTGGCGGCGACGGTACTCTTCTTTCTGTTGCCAGACTTATAGAAGATAAAGATGTGCCGATATTGGGTGTAAATTTAGGTGTCCTTGGATTTCTGACTGAGATTACAATTGGGGAACTCTACCCTGCACTGGAAAAAATTATTTCTGGGGATTTTACAGTAGAAGACAGGATAATGCTTGATGCCTGTATATACAGAGAGGGTAAGATAGCCGCAAATTACTGTGCCTTTAATGATGTGGTAATAAATAGAGGCGCTATTGCAAGGATTGTAGATTTAGAGATAAAGATAAACGGTTTATATGTTACAACCTACAGGTCTGACGGGCTTATCATCTCTACACCAACAGGCTCTACTGCATATTCACTGGCTGCAGGCGGGCCTATAGTCTATCCTACAATGAATGCCCTCATACTATCCCCTATCTGCCCCCATACCCTTACAAATAGGCCAATTGTTATACCTGATGATGTAAAGATTGAAATAAATCTTGTAACACCAAATGAGGATGTGCTTGCAACTATGGATGGACAGGTAGGATACTCCCTCAACTACCGTGATACAATTGAGATAAAGAAGGCAAAAAACACAATAAAACTTATACAGGCACCCGGAAAAAACTACTATGATGTACTTAGAAAAAAATTGAAGTGGGGGGAAAGACTATAGCGGAGCAAAGGGAGAACGCAACATTTAAGGGGCGCGGTGGTTTTATGCCGCATCCCTATTGAGCAACTTGTGTTATGTGGCTAATCGCCTTTGCTATTTGAACCTTGACACGTTGATTGTTCTTCTAAGTCCATCTTCTTTCCAATTCTGTAAGCGTCAACTACACCAAGAATCCAGCAAACAACTATCAGCAACAAGATTGAATTAAATAATAGACTGTCGGAATTCGTGGATGATTGAGTGGCAACGTTTAAAATAGCATCCACATTGATTGTGCCACCCGCCAACTCAATCTGTTTGAGTATGGAAAAAGCTTGTTGTACTGCTTTTGCTACGACGATCAAAAGGCAGGCCAAAACGATAAGCATCAGGACCACACCTCGTCTATAGCGTTTTAGAACGACCTGACCAATGCCAGGGAATACCAATCCCGATAGAAGAGCTGCTTTTAGCGAGTTGCTCATGATAGCCAGTCTCCAGTTATTGTAAACACATAACGAATAAGCTCAGTGGCATGGTTTACCATGTCCGCTGGAGCGTTTTGTTAGGCGTGACTGTCTTTGATTTAACCATTTTTTGAACGAAGTTTGACTCTCTCCTGACGGTTTACCTATTAATAATCCTTCCACACTTATATCTTCGTCAATATCTTCCCAGTGAATACCATGACCTGTCCCTATTAGCCTCCAATTATTGCGTTCCTCTGGTGTAGCATGCACCAGACGAGGAAACCAATCAAGAGGGACTGAAATTATTCTTCCATCGCTTAGGTCTACACTCAATGTATCCTCTGTCACTCTTACATTTTCAGCCTTTGGGATTTCTATTTCAATTGCCGAAATATTCATGCCATGCCTCCAATAATTTTGAATGGTGTTCGTTAATGATTTTATGAATCTTTGCAACTTCTATTCTACTAAATCCTCCACTACTCTGTAGTCTAACAGGATTGAGCCAAAATTTGGCAATTTTATCATTATGCTCAATATGAATATGGTCAGGTTCATCACGATCACCTGCATAAAAGAAGAAACTCTCCTTAATAAAAATACCCTCCATCCTTAAAAAGTTCTTCTATTGAAAGGGTAGTTATCCGCAAAAATAGTTCTTTGAAAATTTAATGTAAAATAAAACTGGTGGTGGGCAAGCATCCTGTCATCATTGACGAAGCCAAATCTCTATGATAATCTTACCTGCATGTATCATCCGTCCTATGAGGTATTTAAAGAAAAGGCAAAGGAAGGGAATCTTATTCCTGTGTATAGGGAAATTCTCGCTGATTTAGAGACACCTGTTTCAGCCTTTCTAAAAATAGATGAAGGAGAATATTCTTATCTTCTTGAGAGTGTTGAGGGGGGTGAGAAATGGGCGAGGTATTGTTTCCTCGGCAGTAAACCCTCTGTGGTTTTTAAAAGTAAGGGAGATAAAATTTATGTAACAAGAAATGGTGTTGTAAAAGAGGAGAAGGTTGACGGCAATCCTTTAAATTCTATCAAAAAATTGATGTCTGATTATAAGCCTGTAAAGGTAGAGGGGCTTCCGAGATTCTTTGGCGGTGCTGTCGGCTATATTGGATATGATATGGTGAGGTTCTTTGAGAGCCTCCCCCATGAGGCAGTTGACGACTTAAATATACCTGACGCTGTTTTCGTTATAACCGATACTATTCTGATATTTGATAATATAGGACAAAAGATTAAAGTTGTATCTAATGCACATATTAAAGATGGTGATGTGGAAAGGGCATACGGGGAAGCAATAGGGAGGATAGATGCAATTATTGATAAACTTAGAAAAACAGTCACCAGTCACCAGTCACCAGTCACCAGTAAAGAACTTCTAAATCCGAACCCCGAATTCCGAACTAATGTTTCTAAGGAGGTTTTTAAAGAGAGTGTTCAGAAGTGCAAGAAATATATAAAGGATGGGGATATTTTTCAGGTTGTATTATCCCAGAGGCTTGAGACAGATTTTCAGTCTGACCCTTTTGATATATATAGGGCACTCCGAACCATAAATCCTTCACCATATATGTATTTCTTTAAACTGGGTGATATAAAAATAGTCGGCTCATCTCCTGAAGTATTGGTAAGGGTGGAGGATAAGATGGTGGAGGTAAGACCCATAGCAGGGACAAGACCGAGAGGGGCTACAGAGGAAGAGGATAAGAGGCTTGCAAGGGAATTACTGAGTGATGAAAAAGAGAGGGCTGAACATATAATGCTGGTTGATTTAGGGAGAAACGATATTGGAAGGGTATCAAAGAAAGGGAGTGTTGAGGTGAATGAACTGATGGTAATAGAGAAATATTCCCATGTCATGCACATTGTATCAAATGTAAAGGGGAGACTTGAAAACGGAATTGACTGTTACGATGTTCTCAAAGCCACATTTCCAGCAGGCACAGTCTCCGGCGCCCCAAAAATAAGGGCGATGGAGATAATTGAGGAACTTGAGCCGACCCGCCGCGGGATTTATGCAGGTTCAGTTGGGTATTTCAGTTTCTCAGGGAATATGGATATGGCAATCACAATAAGGACACTGTTAATCAAAGGTAATACAGCATATCTGGGTATCGGTGCAGGCATTGTCGCAGATTCAGAGCCTGAGAGGGAGTTTGAAGAAACAATGAATAAGGGAAAGGCGTTGATAAAAGCAATTGAACTGGCTGAGAGAGGATTAGAATAATGTTAATAGTAATTGATAATTACGATTCCTTCACTTATAACCTCGTCCAGTATCTTGGAGAGCTTGGGCAGGATATACGGGTCTATAGAAATGACAAGATAACCTTAAAGGAGATTGAATCTCTAAAGCCTGAAAAGATTGTCATATCACCCGGACCATGCACGCCAAAAGAAGCAGGCATATCTGTGGACTTAATTAAACAGTTTGCAGGCAGAATCCCAATCCTTGGTGTATGTCTCGGGCATCAGTCAATAGGCTATGCCCTTGGCGGTGAGATTATCCATGCAAAGAAACTTATGCACGGAAAGACCTCAATGATAAACCACGATGGAAAGACGATTTTTAAAAACCTCCCAAACCCTTTTGAAGCAACCCGCTACCACTCCCTTGTGATAGAGAGAGAAAGTATACCTGATGAGCTTGAGATAAGTGCTGAAACTGATGATGGAGAAATTATGGGAGTAAGGCACAAGGAATATATTATTGAAGGAGTCCAGTTCCACCCTGAATCAATATTGACGAAGGCGGGAAAAGACCTGCTCAGGAATTTTCTTAAGTTGTAATAATCAATTTCTCTTTCCAAAGAGTTTTACCAGTATTACACTTACCTCATATAATATCACCAGAGGCACTGTCATAAGCATCATGGAATAGGCATCAGGTGTCGGTGTAATTATAGCCGATATAATTGCAATAGCAAGTATCGCATATTTCCTGTATTTTGACAGCATGTAAGAATTAATAATACCAATCCTTCCCAATACAAGCATAACAAGAGGGAGTTCAAAGGAGAGTCCAAAGGCTAATATCAATCCTCCGCAGAAGTTTATATATTCCCCTATGGAGATATATGGAATCATATAATCTGTCTCATACCCTATTAAAAATTTTATTCCGAAAGGGAGGACAGCAAAATAGCAGAGGGCTGCACCTGATAGAAAGAGCATCACCCCTCCTGTAACAATAGAGAGAGAAGTCAATCTCTTTTTAAAACCATACTTATTAGATACAACTTTCCATATCTTATAAAATATCAGGGGAAATGAAAGGAATAGCCCTGTGAGAAATGATATTTTAAGTATAGTCAGGAATGCCTCCTGAGGGCTGAAGTACGCCAGTTTATCCCCGATCAATCTCTCAAATTGAAACTGCACATCACTTGAAAGGAAATATCCAAATATGGAGAATATCAAAACTATTGACGCAATCTCAATAAACTCCCTTTTAAACCGTTCTAAGATATTGATTACATCTGATAGTGGCAGAGTCATAAATTAACCATTGATAAAAAACACATAAATAATAAACCCTGCGTAGGCTATGCCGCCAAACAGGAGGTCTCTGAAATGTAGTGCTCCATTTTTTTTCAGCATAATATAGAAATAGGCAGATGAGATTATGGCTAAAACAGCACTTGCCATAGTGGAATGACTTATATCCCACGGTGTAAATGCCATTCCGAAGGCGACAGGAAAACTCCCC